>JBBSCX010000050.1:0-14267 GCA_038249905.1 Burkholderiales bacterium | reverse complement strand
GAAGCTGAAGAAGCGCGAAGCCGAGCAGGCCCAGACCCTGCTGAATCAGAACCAGGCCACGGAACTGCGCGCCCAGCTGGCCGAGCGGCTGGGCGCGCCAGGCCATGCCGAGCACGCCACGCACTTCGCTGCCATCGAGTCCTGGCGCGCGCAAGCGCTGGGCGAACATCAGTTGAGTGTCGAGTCTTGCGACGGTCGCGAGCAGGACATGCGGCGTTGGCTGCAAGAACGCATCGACGCCGACGACAAGAAGCTGGCGCGCCTGGGCGAAAGGATCGTACGCGCGATGGCCGAATACAAGGAAGCCTTCAAGCTCGACACACTGGAAGTCGACGCCAGCGTGGCGGCCGGCCACGAGTACCGCGCCATGCTCGATCAACTGAAGGCCGACGACCTGCCGCGTTTCGTCGCCCGCTTCAAGGAACTGCTGAACGAAAACACCATTCGCGAGGTGGCGCAATTCCAGTCGCAATTGCACCGCGAGCGCGAGACCATCAAGGAACGCATTGCGCGCATCAACGAATCGCTGACGCAGATCGACTACAACCCGGCGCGCTTCATCCGGCTGGAAGAGCAGCCGAGCACCGACGCCGACGTGCGCGACTTCCAGACCGCGCTGCGCGCCTGCACCGAAGGCACGCTGACGGGGTCTGACGACGCGCAGTATTCCGAGGCCAAGTTCCTGCAGGTCAAGCACATCATCGAACGCCTGCGTGGACGGGAGGGCTCGGCCGAAGCCGACCGCCGCTGGGCCACCAAGGTGACCGACGTGCGCCAGTGGTTCGCCTTCGCCGCCAGCGAGCGCTGGCGCGAAGACGGCCGCGAGCACGAGCATTACTCCGATTCAGGCGGCAAGAGCGGTGGCCAGAAAGAGAAGCTGGCCTACACCATCCTGGCTGCCAGCCTGGCCTACCAGTTCGGGCTGGAATGGGGGGCGGTGCGCTCGCGCAGCTTCCGCTTCGTCGTCATCGACGAGGCCTTCGGTCGCGGTTCTGACGAGTCGGCCGAATATGGATTGCGGCTGTTTCAGCAACTGGGCCTGCAACTGCTGATCGTCACGCCGCTGCAGAAGATCCACATCACCGACCCCTATGTGGCCAGCGTGGGCTTCGTGCACAACGAGGACGGCAGCGCGTCCAAGCTGCGCAACCTCGGCATCGAGGAGTACCGGGCGCAGAGGGATGCGGTGACTTGATCACATGAAAGACATGAGGACGTGAAGGCGTGACCACAGACTGGACCTCAGCCGTCGACCTGAAGGCGCAGGTGTTGCGGCTTTGGGACCGTGACGAACTGCTGGGCGCCGAGTTTCCGCTGCAACTGCGGCTGCGCGGGCCGACATCGGCAGCGCTGTCTGAGCGTTTCGACCAGGTGCGTGCCTGGGTTGCCGACTTGCAGCAGGGCAGCAGCAGGGGCTACCGCCTGGTGCTGCGCGAAGTGCGGCACCGCGTCATCGGCAGCAACAGCCTGCCGAGTGAGGCCTGGGTCGACACGCTGGATGACGCGCTGCGCCTGACGGGCAAGCTGCGCGAGGCCAGGGCGTTTGCGGAACTGATGTCTGTCACGCGTCAGCAGCAGCCGGGGCTCATCCCCTGGCTGCAGTGCCAGCCGCGGCGCGCGCTGGCTTTGGCGGGTGACTGGCCGCGGCTGCTGGCCATCGTCGCCTGGTTGCAGGCGCACCCGCGTCCGGGCATTTACCTGCGCCAGGTCGACCTGCCCGGCATCCACAGCAAGTTCATCGAAGCGCAGCGTGGGGTGCTGGCCGAACTGCTGGACCAGGTGCTGCCCGGCGACGCCATTGACGCCGCAGCGCGCGGTGTGGGCCGGTTCGCGGCCCGCTACGGCTTTCGCGACAAGTCCCTGCGCGTGCGCCTGCGCTTCCTCGACCCGCAGCACAGCGCATGGGTGCCCGGCACGGATGCCGACTACACGATCTCGGCGGCCGCCTTCGCGCGCCTGGACCCTGCCGTTCACCGCGTCTTCATCACCGAGAACGAGATCAATTTCCTGAGCTTTCCGCCAGTCGCTGAAAGCCTGGTCTTGTTCGGCGCCGGTTACGGCTTCGATGCCCTGGCGCCGGCGGCCTGGCTGCATCAGCGTGCGCTGCATTACTGGGGCGACATCGACACCCACGGCTTCGCCATCCTGGACCAACTGCGTTCCCACTTCCCGCATGCGCTGTCGTTCCTGATGGACCGCGACACCTTGCTGGCGCATGAAACCCAGTGGGTGCCGGAGCCGCAGTCCACGCAGCGCGACTTGCCGCTGCTGGGCGGTGAGGAGCAACGGCTCTACGACGATCTGCGCTGGCGGCGGCTGCGAGACGAACCTTTGCGGCTGGAGCAGGAGCGCATTGCTTACGGCAGGGTGCAGCAGAAGGTGGCTGCGCTGCAGCGCGGCAGCACGCACGGGCAGGTGTGAGCCGCACAACGTCGACCGCGTCTGCCACCGGTCATGCCTGCCAAACATGCCTGCCAGACATGCCTGCCAAACATGCCTGCCAAACATGCCTGCCAGACGCCGCAGCCGGCCTCACGCAGACCGATGGCCAGTTCCACTTCCATTTTGCGGGCGGCCTTGCAGGGCATCGGGTTGTAGATCTCGTACAGCGAGGGGACCAGGCGCAGGCCGTAATCAAGAACACATCAATTCGCTTGTATGCCTGCCTTGTGCCGGTCGAATCGCAAGTCGGGATCGGGTCCCGTCATGCCGACGTAGACGAATGGTTTGCCGAGTTGGCAGTCGGGGCTGGCGCCGCGAAAACGGGCTTCGTTCCAGACGCGGTCGGACAGTTCAACCACGTACACATGATGGCGGTGCCGACGCTCACGTGGGCTGGGCATGGCTGAGCAGTACAGACGCCGCCAGGGTCACCGTTGGGCCCGGGATCAGCCCGCCACCACGGGCAGGCTGTGCATGCCGCGGAACACCAGAGAGTTGATCCACACCGGCGCCGGCCCGGCCGGGCGCAGCCGCGGGAAACGGCGCAGCAGCGCCGCAAAGGCCACCTGCCCCTCGGTGCGCGCCAGCGGGAAACCCAGGCAGATGTGCGCGCCGAAGCCGAAGCTCAGGTGCGGCGGGCCGTCGCGGTGCAGGTCCAGCCGGTCCGGCTCGGCGTAGGCCCGGGGGTCGCGGTTGGCCGCGTTGAGCATCAGGAACACCCGCTCGCCCGTCTGCAGCGCGCGGCCGTGCAGCGTGTGCGCTTGCGTCACGATGCGCACCTGCGTGCCCGAGGGGCCGTCGTAGCGCAGCAGTTCTTCGACCGCGTCGCGCGCCAGCGCCGGATCGGCCGCCAGCAGCGCCATCTGCTCGGGCCAATGCATCAGCGCGTGCAGGCCGTTGGCGATGTGGTTGGTCGTCGTCTCATGGCCCGCAAACAGCAGCAGGATGCAGCTGGCCACCAGTTCGTCGTCGCTGAGCCGGTCCTCGTCGCCGCCGGGTGACGAATCGGTCAAGGGCTCGCGCAGCGCCACCAGTTCGCTCAACAGGTCGTCGCGCGGGGCCGTTCGGCGCTCGGCGATGAGCTCGCGAAAGAAACCGGCCATGGCCTGTGTGGCCGCCTCGGCGGTGTCGTACTTCTCGGCGCTGGTGCGGGCGCTGCCGATGAACAGCGCCATGTCGTCCGACCAGCGCTTCATGCGCGGCAATGCCTCGTCGGGCACCCCCAGCAGGGCCATGATCACCAGGCAGGGCAGGGGGCCGGCGTAACGCGCAATGACGTCCCAGGGCTCGCCGGGGCGCTGCTCACGCTCGATGTCGTCGAGCAGACGCTCGGCGATGCGCTCGGCCACCGGCCGCATGCCCTGCATGCGCCGCGCATGGAACACGCGGCCGGTGAGGCGCCGCAGCCGCGTGTGCTCGGGCGGATCGGTGAACACCATCCACAGCGAGAGGTAGCGCACGATGTCGACGATGCGCCCGCGCTCGGGCGCCGGCATGGTGGCGAAAAACGGGCGCAGCCGGTCGCTGGACAGGCTGCCGTCCAGCAGCACCGCCTTGACGTCGTCGTAACGCGTCAGCACCCAGCTCTTCAGGCGTGGGCTCCAGTGGCAGGGGTCGGCATCGCGCATGCGCGAGAACAGGGCGTAAGGGTCGGCCAGCGTCGCCGGATCGTTGGGGCGCCAGTCGATGGCAGGGGCACCGGCGGCCTTGCCAGACTCGGCAGGCTCGGCAGGCTCGGCTGGCGCTTGAAGACCGACATCGCTCATGCACATTTCTCCAGGATCGTCACCGCGCAGCAGGCCTCGTCGAAGCCCATCACGCCGCCACCGTTCTCGATCAAGCCGATGGCCGCAGCGGGGGCCTGCCGCGGCCCGGCCTCGCCGCGCAGCTGCAGCGCAACCTCGTGCACCATCGACAGACCGGTGGCGCCGACCGGGTGGCCCTTGCTGACCAAGCCGCCCGAGAGGTTGACCGGCAGCCGGCCGCCGAGCACGGTGATGCCGTCCTCGGCCAGATGCCCGCCCTGGCCCGGCGGGCAAAAACGCAGCATCTCGAGTTGGTAGAGCTCGCAGAACGAGGTGGCGTCGTGCAGTTCGACAAGGTCGATGTCGGCCGGCGACAGCCCGGTGCGCGCATAGGCCTTGTCGGCGGCGATGCGCGACAGACCGGGCTCGTCCAGCGCCCGGTACTTGCCGCCCGAGAGCTGCACCGTGCGCAGCTTTACTGCCCGGGCGCGCGCCGATGGTGAAAAGTGCGCCAATGCCTCAGCCGAACACAACAGCGCCGCGGCGGCCCCGTCGCCCATCGGCGCACACATCGATCGTGTCAGGGGCCAGGACACCGCCCGGTCGGCCAGCACCTCGTCGGCCGTCATCGTGAAGCGGTACTGCGCCAGCGGGTTCAGGCTGCCGTGGTGGTGATTCTTGGCGCAGGCCGCGGCAATCTGGCGCTGCGTCGTGCCGTGTGCCTTCATGTGCCAGGCGGCCTGCATGGCGTAAGTGTCCATGTAGACCGTGCGACCCGGACCGGTCGCGAAGGGCTTGCCTGCCGCCTCGCCCGCGGCGCGGTAGTAGGCCTGCCAGCGGTCGGGATCGAGCTGATCGATGGCGGTGCCGAAGATGGCTGCCACCCGCGCCGGGTCATCGGGGCTGATCAGCTTTTCGACGCCGATCGCGAGGCTGACTTCGCACTCACCGGACAGCACGTCCTTCCAGGCCCCGTGCAGCGCCAGCGATGCCGTGGCGCACCCGCCTTCGACATTGACCATGGGCACGCGCTCTGGGAACAGGCCTTCTTCGACCAGCGGCGTGAAGCACACCTGCCCGCGAATGCCACCCTGCCCCCAGGCACCGAGGCCGCAGTTGCCGAACCAGGCCTGCTCGATCAGCGCCGTGTCGTGATGGGCCAGACCGGCGTCGGCCAGCACGGCCAGATAGGCCTCACGCGTCAGATCGTGGAAGCTCTTGTCCGGCTGCTTGCCGAAGGCGGTGCAGGTGGTGCCGATGAGGTAGACGTCGCGCATGGCACGATTGGGCGGCATGGCGACGGGCTTGGCATCGGGCTTGACCCGGAGCCCTGCGCGCCGAGGATGGTGGTCGCCGGCCAGCCACGTCTTGGGGTGGCCACAACCGAGACACCGACGATGACCCGAGAAGATCCCACGGCAACGCCCATGACCGCAGCCGGGCCCGCCCCAGTGCAGCGCAGCATCGACCGGCGCCAGTGGCTGCTCGCCAGCGCGGCAGCGGCATGGGCTGCGCGCGCCGTCGTCGGCGCCAGCGCCGGCGCTTTCTCCGGGTCTGCACGCGCCGCCGCCGCGTCGCTGTTGACCCGCGCCGTGCCGTCCAGCGGCGAAGCATTGCCATTGGTGGGCCTGGGCAGCTGGATCACCTTCAATGTCGGCACCGACCCGGTCGCGCGGGCGCGCTGCACCCAGGTGATGGGCGCCTTCTTCGCCGACGGCGGCCGCATGATCGACAGCTCGCCCATGTACGGCTCGTCGCAGCCTGTGATCGGGCAGGCACTGAGCGCGCTGGGGCGGCCGGCCGCGGTATTCGCGGCCGAGAAGGTCTGGATCGGCAACGCGGCCCGCGGCCCGGCGCAGATGGCCGAGTCGCTCGAGTTCTGGGGCCTGCCGCGCTTCGACCTGATGCAGGTGCACAACCTGCTGGCCTGGCAGGAACACCTGCCGCGGCTGCTGCAGATGAAAGCCGCGGGGCAGCTGCGTTACGTCGGCATCACCACCTCGCATGGCCGGCGCCACGAAGACCTGATGGGGATCATGCGCAGCCAGCCTCTGGACTTCGTGCAGCTGAGCCACAGCCTGGTGAGCACCGAAGCCGAGGCGCGCCTGCTGCCGCTGGCGCAGGAACGCGGCATTGCCGTGATCGTCAACCGCCCCTTCGAGCAAGGGGCCCTGCTGCGCGCGCTGCAGGGCAAGCCGCTGCCGGGCTGGGCGGCTGAATTGGGTTGCGACGGCTGGGCGCAGGCGGCCTTGAAGTTCATCGTGTCGCACCCCGCCGTGACCTGCGCCATTCCGGCCACCCGGCAGGTGGCGCATGTGCGGCAGAACCTGGGCGCCGCGCTCGGTCCCTTGCCCGACGCCGCCTTGCGCAAGCGCATGGCGGCCGACGTGGCGCGGCTGGTGTGAGCCAGCCGATGCATTCCAGCCAGCCCCGATGAGCGAATGGTGGACCTACCGGCCGCAGGACTTCCTGATGTTCGCGCCCGAGACCTACTGGCGCCTGTTCGAGCGCCACAACGCCGCCACCTGGCCGCTGCCGCTGCTGCTGCCGCCGCTGGCTGCGCTGTGGCTGCTGTGGTGGTGGCGCCGGCCTGAAGGCGCGGCATGGCGCGTGGGCATCGCCGCCCAGTCGCTGGCACTGTCGGCGGTGGCGTGGTGCTTCGTGTGGCGCCTGTACGAACCCATCAACTGGGCGGCGGCCGGTTTCGCGTTGCTGCTGGCCGGCCTGGCAGCGGCACTGCTGGCGTTGTTGGCAATGACATGGTTGAGGCGCCCAGGACCGGGCAGCCGGCCGCGCCATGTCCAAGCACCGCGCCTGGTCGCGGGCGCGCTGTTGCTGGGGCTGGCGGTGGGCGTCTATCCGCTGCTGGTTGTGGCTGCCGGGCGGCCATGGTCGCAGGCCGAAGTCATCGGTCTGGCACCCGACCCGACCGTGATGGCCCTGCTGGGGCTGTTGCTGGGCCTGCGCGCGACCTGCGGCTTCGAGCGGCTGCTGCTGGCCCTGCTGTGGATCGGCGCGGTGGCCTGGTGCGCGGTCGCCAGCGCCACCTTGTGGACGATGGGCTCGGCCCTGGGCGCCGTGCCTGCTGCCGCCGCCGGTTTCGCGCTGCTGGTGCTGCTGTGGACGCACTGGCGCGCCAAGCCTGCCACCGAGCCGAGGCGCTGAACGGCGCCTGAACCATGGGCAGACAGTCCGGCTGAAGGCAGCTGCAGCGATTCGCCAGACTTGGCAGGCACTGCCAACGGCAAATCGTCTGTGTCGCACTGCAATTACCTCGGCCCCCGTGAAGTGCAATAAATCCGGGTCGGGACGGTGCACCACCTGCCGCTGGTGCGCGACCTGCGGGCCGCGGCGCAACCGTGTCCCAGCTTCCTTGGGCGCCCGCCATCGACGGAAGCTTCAGCCGCTACCCGGGTGAGTGGCGACTGGGCTGCACACGCATCCCGTTTGCCGACGCCAACGCCAACGCCAACGCCAACGCCAACGCCAATGCCAATGCCAACGCCAACGCCAACCAGTTTCTCGGGAAAACCAGTTCGTCAATTGGCCAGAGGTTCAACTTCCCGCTCTTCCTGGACGGCAGCCAAGTTGCTGCTGGTGTCACCGCGCCCGTTTCGACCTCGCGTTGCGCACACGGGGGCCGAACTCATGCCGCAAGGCCACAAGATCCGCCGGCGTGAGCAGCAACCGCAGGAGCGCAACCGCAGGAGCGCAACCGCAGAAGCACAGCAGCGCAGCAGCGCCGCAACCGCAGAAGTGCTGCAAACGCACCGCGAACGCACGGCAAACGCGCCGCGCAGTCCGCGCAGAATCCACTTCCGATGAGCCGACGCCCGCTTCCGCAAGTCACCCTGTGCGCCGCCGACACGCGCTCGCCGGCCTTGGCCTGGGCCGCACTGCAGCGATCGATGCAGGACATCGCCTTCGGCCGCGCCGTGCTGTTCACGCATGCGTGGCAGCCGGCGCAGCCGGTGGCGGAGGTGGAGGTGGTGGACATCGGCCTGCTCGCATCCGGCGCCGCCTACTCGCAGTTCGTGATGCGACGGCTGCATGCCTTCATCGACACGCCCTATGCGCTGGTGACGCAATGGGACGGCTTCGTCGTCGATGCCGGCGCCTGGGACGACGCCTTCCTGGACTGGGACTACATCGGTGCGCCCTGGGCCGACCAGCCACCGGCCCTGAGCGTGGGCAATGGCGGCTTCTCGCTGCGTTCGCGCCGCTTCATGATGGCCAGCACCGACCCGCGCATCGTGCACGAGCACCCCGAGGACGAGCATCTCTGCCGCACCCATCGCGCGCTGCTGGAGACCGAGCACGGCGTGCGCTTTGCCCCGCCCGCACTGGCGGCCCGGTTTGCTTTCGAGAACGGGGTGCCGATCGGCCCGACGCTGGGATTTCACGGTCCCTACCATCTGCCGCGGTTCCTGGACGCGGCCACCCTTGGACGCTGGCTGGACCAGTTGCCCGACAACTTCTTTCGTGGTCGCGACGCGCGCCGCCTCGCCCGGGCCTTGCTGCGCCAGGGCATGGCGGTGCAGGCGCAGCAACTGATCGAACGCCGCCGCGCGGCGGGCATGAACGACCTGAAGACACGGTCGCTGGGGTGGGCCGCGAAATTGCTGGCGCGTTGAGTTTCGTCGCCCTGCGGCGCAGCCCAGCTTGCCGTGATCAGACGCTGCGCCCGTACCAGGGCCGTGCCAGCGACACCCGCGGCGGCTCCGCGGCCGACAGGTCCTCGTGCACCAGGGTCAGGTTCGGGTTGTAGGCCGGGTCCGCGTCCAGCCAGGGTCCCCAGCGCTGGCGCAGCCGCGCCAGTTCGGCCTCGAGGCGCGCACGGTGGCGGGGTTCGTCGTCGCGGCCGCGACTGATCGACTCGTGATGGAACATCTCGGCCTGCGGCGTCCACAGGTTGTGCAAGCCACGCTCGGCCAGGCGGCAGCAGAAGTCGACGTCGTTGAAGGCCACGGCGTAGGCCTCGTCCATGCCGCCCACGTCCAGGTACAGCTGCCGCCGCACCACCAGGCAGGCGGCGGTGACCGCGGTGTAGCGCTGCAGATGCAGCGCACGCCGACGCGGCCCGCCGTCGCCGCGGCGCAGATGCTTCAGCACATGGCCGGCGCCGCCGCCCACCCCCAGCACCACGCCGGCGTGCTGCAATGTGTCGTCGCCGTACCAGAGCCGCGCGCCGACGGCGCCGACGCCGGGCTGTGCGGCCAAGGACATCGTGGTCTGCATCCAGTCCGGCCTGATGACTTCGATGTCGTTGTTGACGAGGGCCACGAAGTCGCCGTCCACCACTGCCACCGCGGCATTGTTGAGGGCGGCGAAGTTGAAGGTGCGTTCGTCACGGCGCACGCGGATGCGCGGGTCGGCTTGCACCTGCTGCAGCCAGCGCAGGCAGGCCGGGTCGTCTGAGCCGTTGTCGACGATCAGCAGGTTCCAGTGCGGCCAGCTTGAACGCTGCACGATGCTGTCCACACAGCGGCGCAGCAGTGCCAGGCCGTTGCGGGTGGGGATGACGATGCTCAGCCGCGGCGGCGGTGCGGGCAAGGTGAACTGCACGCGCAGCAGGCCGGCGGCGTGCATGTCGGGGTCGACGGTCACGCTCGCCGCCTGACTCTGCGCCTGCAGGTGCGCTTGCACGGCGGCGGCGGCAGCGGCCGGTGACCACGGCCGCGGCGCGCTGCGGTGCGCCAGCACATGGGGCACATGGCGCAGGGCCGCAGTGGGCACACCGGCCGTGGCGCGCAGCGCCAGCGCGTGCATGAAGGCCCCTTCCGGCAGCGCGGCACCCGTGCCAGGCGCTGTCAGTCGTTGGCGCAGGTGGGCGGTGCGCCACAGCACCGGGCTGCCCAGACTGTCGTGGGTCAGCAGCGCCCAGGGGTCGAAGGCGCCCTTGAAGGCGGGGTTGTGGCGGCGACCGTCGGGCGCGATGCAGTCCTCGTCGGCAAACACGGCCCGCACCTCGGCATCGTCCTGTGGCGCGTGCAGCGCTGTCGCTTCGCACAGCAGCAGCAGGGTGTGCGGACGCCACTGCTCGCCAGCGTCCAGCAGCGCGCACCACGGTGCGGTGGTGTCCGTGAGCCAGACTTCAAACGCATCGGGGCCAGCCGGGACCAGGTGCAGGCGCGCGTCGCCCGCCACCACCTGCTGCCACCACGCCAGCGTGGCCGGCGCCAGGCCGGGCTGCGGCGCCAAGCTCGCCTGCCAGCCGCGGTGGCGCTGCCCGAGCAATGACCCACACATCGCCTGGTGCGACGCCAGGGGCTCGGGCCCGATGCGCAGCCACAGCGCGACGCCTGGCAGCGGGTCCGGGCGGCCGCGCACCCGTGCGTCGATCGCATCCAGCAGGGCCGCATTGGGAGTGTCATGGCGCCGGCACCAGTCGTCGAAGGGCGGACGCTTGCGCTGCTGGCGCCGGTGCAGACGGCGGCGATTCCACAGCGCCAGCGGGCGCACCAGGGTCTGGAGCCAGGGGGGCATGCACTCGGTCTTGCGAAACCTGCGAGATCGCGCCAGACCTCGGGGGCCTGCGCCGACTGCAGGCCAGTGGTGGCGGGGTGGTTTGCGCGGGTGCGGCTATAGGGACGGCTGCAGGGACGGTTGCAGGGACGGCGCTGTGCCAGACCGAGAGCAGAGCGGCGGCACTGTAGCAGCGGCCCCACCATAATCGCCGCGGCCCGCCGACCCCCTGGGCGCTGCCCTGATCGAAGCCCCCATGCCCACCCCGTCGCTGATCGAACCCGGCCAGGTCGTGCACGACATCGCGCTGTTGAAACTGCTGCGCGGGCGCCGTCTGTGCGCGGGCCTTCGCACGCTGTGCGTGATCGGCGCGCATCGGCTTGATGAGCTGCCGCTGATCAACAAGGTGTTCCCGGCGCTGCAGCGCATCTTCGTCTTTGAGCCGCTGCCCGGCCCCTTGCAGGTGCTGCGCCAACTCGCGGCACAGGACGGGCGCATCACGGTGTTTCCGTTCGCGGTCTCCGACCGGGATGGCGAAGCCGACTTCCACGTCACCAGCAACGACGGCGAGTCCAGCTCGCTGCTGGCCTTCGGCTCGCACCAGGACCACTTCCCGGAAGTGCAGGTGCGGTCCACCATCCGTGTGGGCACACGCCGCATCGACAGCCTGCTGGCCGAGCAGGGCCTGCCGACGCCCGACGTCGTCATCATCGACGTGCAAGGGGCCGAACTGCAGGTGCTGCAGTCCTTCGGCCCGGCCTTGCGGGACCGCGTGCGGCTGATCTACACCGAGGTCAGCCGCGAGCCCGTGTACGCCGGTTCGGGCCTGTTGTCCGACGTCGAAGCGCTGTTGTCGCCGCGCTTCGTCAACCTTGGCTTTGCCTCGATCAATGCCGAGGTGCCCGCGCACGGCAACGCGGTGTTCGTGGCACAGCCAGACGTGGACGCGGCCATCGGCTTCACGCTGGCGGGGCGCTTGCGCCACGCGGTGCGGCGGGCACAGGAGCGGCGGCGAAAGGCGCGGCGAGAGGGGCGGCAGGCGACTCGCTCGTCCGGCGCGGCCGGCGGGTGACCACGGAAGCGGCGGGCGCTGCCCGGCCCGTGCCCGCGGCGGCGCCGCTGCTGTCGGTGCTGGTGCCCAGCTTCAACAGTGCCGCCTTGCTGCCCGGTCTGCTGGACTCGCTGGCGGCGCAGACCTGGCGCGGCTTCGAGCTGGTGTTGAGCGACGGCGCCTCGACTGACGGCACGCCGGCCCTGGTGCAGGCTGCGGCGGCCAGGTTGCCGGCAGTGCAGGTCGACAGCCGGCCCGACGGCGGTGTCTACGACGCCATCAACCGCGGCTGGGCCCGCTGCCGCGGCGACTGGGTGCTGGTGCTCGGCAGCGACGACCGGCTTCATTCCAGCGACACCCTGGCGCGGGCCGCTGGCGCGCTGCAGCACAGTGCGGCCGCCCTGGTCTACGGCGATGTGCGCATGATGGCGGCCAACACCAATGGCGTGCCCGCAGGCGGGCGCTACCCCGGGCCGCTGACGCTGGAAGGACTGGTGACGCGCAACATCTGCCAGCAGTCGATCTTCTACCGCCGCGGCCTGAAGGCCGAGCTGGGCGGCTTCAATCTGGACTACCCCTTGCATGCCGATTGGGACTTCAACCTGCGCGCGGCGTTGCGCCATCCGCAGCAGTGGATCGATCTGGTAGTCGCCGATTACGCCGCCACGGGCATGAGCGCACAAGGCGACGACGGGGCCTTCAGCGCTGCGGCGCCCGAATGGCTGCGCGCCGAACTGTGGCGCCAGCGAGCCAACCCGGCGCTGCGCCCACTGCGCCGACGGCTGCTGCGCCAGGCCGATGCCTTGCGCCGCCGCGGCGACTGGGGCGGGGCGCTGCGCCAGGTCGGCACCTGGCTGCGGCTGCGGCTGGGCGTCTGAACCGCAAGCCGAAGCCGAGGCTCGGGCGCGGTCTCATGTCCAGGCTCAGGTCCAGCCCCAGGCTCAGACCTCGCTGACGGCGGCTTTCGGCCGCGCCACCAGCGCCGCGGCGTCCTCTTCGCTGACCCAGCACCATCGCCCCGCCGCCAACCCCGGCGGGATCACCAGGGCCCCGAAGCGGCTGCGGTGCAGCGCCTCGACCCTGTTGCCCGCCGCGGCCACCATGCGCTTGACCTGGTGGTACTTGCCTTCGGTCAGCGTCAGCTGCAGTGCATGCTCGGCGGTCTGCACGCAGGCGGCGGCGCGCACGGGGGTCGGGTCGTCGTCCAGCACGACGCCGGCCAGCAGACGGTCGATCTGCGCGCTGTCCACCGCATGCTTGGTCACCACCTCGTAGACCTTGGGGACGTGGTGCTTGGGGCTCGTCAGGCGGTGGATCAGGGTGCCGTCGTCGGTCAGCAGCAGCAGTCCCGTGGTGTCCTCGTCCAGCCGCCCCACCGGCTGCAGGCCGCGGGTGCGCAGCGGCGGCGGCAGCAGGCTCAGCACGCTGGGGTGGTGGCGGGGCTTCTGCGAGCACTCGTAGCCCGCCGGTTTGTGCAGCAGCACCAGCGCCTTGTCGCGCCACGGCCAGTCCATGCCGTCGACCTGCAGCACCAGGCCCTCAGGATCAAGCGGCTGCGCCGGGTCCTCGATGACCTGCCCGCCCGCGGCGACACGCCCGGCCGCGATCAGGCCGGCGCAGTCGCGGCGCGTGCCGAAGCCCTGCGTGAACAGCAGTTGCGACAGCGCCTGGGGGGTCTTGGTCCGGGGTTGGGTCATCGTCCGGGCATGACGGCGATGGCGTCTGCGGCGGCGGTGTCTGCGGTGTCTGCGGCGTCTGCCGCGTCGGCGGCTGCTGTGGTTTGTTCGGCGTCCACGGCTCCAGCGGCTTCAGCGGTTCGTTTGGCTTCGGCCACGGGCACCAGGTCGCGGGCGGCCGGCAGCCCCGGCCAGCCGCGCGCGGCCAGGACGCCGTTGCGGATCGCAGCGGCCACCACCTCGGCCGCACAAGCCCCGAGGGCGTTGAAGGTGGCCGCGTCAGGCACCCGCCCGCTGCGGCCGGTGGCCAGCACGAACAGCGTGTCCCCATCGGCCAGAGTCAGCGGACTGATGGCGCGCGACAGCCCGTGGTGCGCCAGTGCTGCGAGCCGGTTGGCCTGTGCCTTGTCCAGCACCGCGTCGGTGGCGACGACGCCGATCGTGGTCGCGGTGCCCGGCGCGGCGCCTGTGAACCCCTCACGCGGGCTTTGGGGGTCGCTCTGGTCGCTCTGGTCGCTCTGGTCAGTCGGGACACTGACGTCGCTCGCGTCACCCGCGTCAGTCACGTCGCTCGCGTCACCCGCGTCAGTCACGTCACTCGCGTCACTCGGGTCATTCGGATCGGCGCACAGCGCGGCCGTGCTGTCGCGCCAGCCGCGGCCGTCGGCGCTGCGCGCACCGGCCAGGATCGTGCCGTCGGCGGCACGCACATCGCCCAGCGCATTGACGGCCACCAGTGCGCCGACCGTGATGCCGCCGCGGCGCAGCGACGCGGTGCCGACGCCGCCCTTCATCGCATGCGCCATGCCGAACAGCTTGCCCACGGTGGCGCCGGCCCCGGCGCCGACATTGCCCTGAGCCGGTGGCGCCGTGCTGGCGGCCTCGCAG
>JBBSCX010000049.1:0-14620 GCA_038249905.1 Burkholderiales bacterium | reverse complement strand
GGATTGCCAGCAGTTGCGTCAGATGTGTCTGGACGACAGCGTCGGCCAGTGCCCCAAGGTGCCGCTCGTGCGCGCCGCGGTGGACGCTGGCGGTCACAGCCGGGTGGCGCTGCGGGTGGGTGCGTGCACCGCCGGCGTGACGTCGTTCACGGCGCCGAAGTCAGCTCGCGCGGCGCTGCATCGACCCTTCAGGTAAACGCCCGCGCCGCGTGAACCGTGGCCCGTCCGGCCCCGCTGCGCAGCGCGCCTGCCGTGTCACGGCAGCTTGTTTCCTTCGCTCACCGGTCGACCCCCGACAGCGCGGGGGTGCCCGGCGACCCTCACATGCCCTTGAACAGGCCCGTGTAGCTGCGGCTGACCTCGAGCTTCTCCGGGTGCCCGCGCACCGCCACGATCTGGCGCCCGCGGAAGTCGCGGCTGACGCCCGCGATGGCCTTCACGTTCACCAGCGTGCTGCGGTGGATCTGCCAGAACAGCTTGGGGTCCACCTCGTCCACCAGTTCCTTGATCGGCTTGCGGATCAGGGCCTCGACCTGCGCCGTCTGCACCCGCGTGTACTTCTCGTCGCTGACGAAAAACAGCACTTCATCGACCGGGATCATCTGGATGTTCTGCCCCACCGTGGCCTGGATCCACTGCAGGTAGCTCGGCGCCGACCCCGGGTTCAACCGCGCCGACAGTTGGTGCAGCAGCGACTGCAGCGGCTGCACGGCCGGGCCCTCGGCACCGGCAGCGCCAACGCCGCCGGTCTGCCGCGCCGCCAGTCGCTTCTTGATGCGGTCGACGGTGACGAGCAGGCGTTCGCGTTCGGCCGGCTTCAGCACATAGTCGGCCACGCCCTGCTCGAAGGCTTCGACCGCGTACTGGTCGTAGGCGGTGATGAAGACGATCTCGGGCAGCAGTTCGTCATCGTTGCTGTCGGTGGGGTCGACGCGGTCGGTGCTGTCGGTTCTGTCGGCAGGCGGCTGGCGCGGTGGCAACTGCGCGATCTGCCGCGCCGCATCCACGCCGGTCAGGCCGGGCATGCGGATGTCCAGGAAAACGATGTCGGGCCGGTGCTCGTCCACCAGGGCCACGGCCTCCAGGCCGTTCTTGGCCTCGGCGACGATCCGCAGTTCGGGCCACACCTCCAGCAGCCGTGCGCGCAATTGCTCGCGCATCAGCCGCTCGTCGTCGGCGATGACGGCGCGCGGGGCCACCTCGGCAGGTGACTTGTCAGGGGCCGTGTCGGGGCGGTCGGTGGCGTCGTTCATGCGCCCATCGTAGTGGACTGATTGCGGCCTGCGAAGCCCGGCTCCTGGCGTTCGCCCGTGGCCGTGCCGTCTGCCGTGGCTGATCCCGCTGCGGCTGGCTTGCGGTCGTGCAGAAGCAGCCACAGCAGGCCGCCCACCAGCCACAGCGGCGACAGCACCACCCCCAGGGTCACCAGGCCGCCCAGCGCCCCCAGGGCCAGCCCCAACAGCCCTCCCATCAGCCCCAGCAGCACGGCCAGCGGCACCACCACCAGGGCCACCAGCAGCGCCAACGTCAAGGCCAGGGTCAAGACCAGGGTCAGTGCCAGCCAGTGGCCGCCATGCAGATCGGGCAGGGTGATGCGCTGGCCGCCGATGACGATGTCCACCATGTCGGGCACCGTGGAGACCACCCCGGCCACCAGGCTCGCGATCGCCGCGGCCACCAGCAGCGTGACGGTCAGCAAGACCGCGATGGTGATCCCCACCCCGCGCTTCATGCCGCCTCCCCGCCCAGGCTCTTGTAGGGCACGGTGATGGTGACGACGGTGCCGCCGCCGGGGTTCTCGGCCACCGTCAGCAGGCCCTTGGGTCCGTACAGCATCTGCAGCCTTTCGCGGATGTTGGCCAGGCCCACGCCCGTGCCAGCGGTGGCGGCGCGGCCGAAGCCCAGGCCGGTGTCGGCCACCGTCACCTGCAATTTGCCGTGCACGATCTCGGCTGTCACGCGCAATTGCCCGCCTTCGGGTTTGGGCTCCAGGCCGTGCTTGATGGCGTTCTCGACCAGGGTCTGGATCATCATCGGCGGGAACTCGGCTGACAGCAGGCCATCGGGCACCGCGATCACGGTCGCCAGCCGCTCTTCCATGCGCACCTTCAGGATCTCGAGGTAGGGGCGGATGACGGCGATCTCGCGCCCCAGTTCACGCACGCCGCCGTTGCCACCGCCGTTGCCGGTGGCCTCGCGCATGGTCGGCATGCTGGCGCGCAGCAGCGCGATCAGGTTCTTCTGCATCTGGCTGGCGCGCGGCGGATCGGTCTCGATCAGGTGGTCGATGCTGGCCAGGGTGTTGAACAGGAAGTGCGGCTCCACCTGGGCCTGCATGGCGGCCATGCGCGCTTCCACCACTTGCCGTTTGAGCGATTCCGCCTCGGCCGTTTCGGTGGCCTGCGCGGCCTTCACCTCGGCCTGCATGCGGCCCTTGTAGGTGATCTTGATGATCGTGCTGGCCAGCACCCACAGCACGCTCAGCTGCATCAGCAGGTCGCCGATGCCGATGCGCGTGGTGCGTGTGCCGCGCCGCACCGTGCGTTGCTCCAGATCCGACAGCGCCGACGCGGCGACCTCGGCGTCATGGCGTGCCGCCTCGGCCTCGCGGCTGGCGGCTTCGGTTTCGCGCCGCGCTTCTTCGATGTCCTGCTGCGCTTCGCGCATGGCCTGTTCGATCTCACGCTGAGCCTCGCGCAGCGCCGCGGCGACGGCGGCGCGCACGGCTTCGTTGGCGCCCGGCGGCAGCGTGATCTGCACACCTTCGCGGTCGGCGCCGGCCCTGTCGCCGCCGGCTGCCGCCGATGCGGCGGAGTCCCCTGAAGCGGCCGAAGCTGCGGAAGCTGCGGATTTTGCCGCGCGCGGCACGATGCGGATGCCGTCCTGCCCGATGCTGATGTCGACGCCCTCGCTGCGGTCGGGCGAGGCCGGCCGTGGCGGTGCCGGGGCACGCGCGACCACGGGCGGGCGCGGCGGGCGGGGCGAGTCGATGCGGCGCGGTTCGCTGGACTCGATGCGTTCGGTGAAGGTCCAGGTAAAGGGCGGCAGGTCGTGCACGATGCCCACCACCACCAGCAGCAGCAGCGACAGCACGATGAAACGCCGCCAGCTGATGCTGACCAGCCAGTTGGCGTAGGCGTGGAAGTGCCGCATCGCCGCGCGCGAGAAGCGCTGCCAGCGCTCGGCCCAGAGTTGGGTGGTGGAGGCCGTGGCGGCCGGTGGGTTCATGGTGATCGCGCTGTGGGGTGCAGGGATGCTGCGCACTGTACGCAGCGACGGCAGTGGCGCCAGCGCGCCGCGACACGTTGCCGCGCAGGGCAGACCGGCTGCAGCGCGCGCGGACGGCCGGGCTGCGGGGTGCGCTGACGGGTGCGCTGACGGGTGGGCTGACGGGCGTCCTGACGCACCTCAGCCCGCCGCGCTTTCGGGCTCTGGCGCCGCGGGCGCCATGCCGCGGAACAATTCGCGCCGCGCCGCCTGCGTGATCGCGACCACGCAGGGGTGCGTGATCCGCCTTTCCACCGAGATGGCGTAGAAGGTCTCCACCAGCTCGTCGCTGCGGCCCACCACCTGCACGCCGTACTGGGCCGCGGTCTCGTCCTCCAGCACGCTGGGCGAGACGAAGACGCCGCGGCCCTCGCGGCCGAAGGCACCCATCAGCGCTCCGTCGTCGAACTCGCCCACCACCTGCGGCAACAGGTGGTGCCGCGCCAGCCAGGTGTCGAAGGCCTGGCGCACCGACGACGAAGCCGACGGGATCAGCATCGGCGTGCCATTCAGGCAGGCCGGAAACGGCCCCTGCAATGTCGCGGCCAGCGACGGTGCGGCGAAGAAGCTCATGGTCGAACTGCCCAGCGCGTGATTGAAGGCCTTCACCGCCAGCCGCGGCGGCAAACGCTCGTCGCCGATCACCAGGTCCAGCCGGTGCAATGCCAGCGCGCCCAGCAGGTCGTCGAACTTGCCTTCGCTGCAGCTCATGTGCACCCGCCCCGGGCCCTGCAGCGCCGGCTCCAGCAGGTGGTAGGCCACGCTCTTGGCCACCGAGTCGGCCACGCCGACGCGGAACTCCAGCGCCGGTGCCGCCGCGGCCTGCCCGGGGGCCTGGCGCAGCGCCGCTTCCAGTTCTTGGCCGAGGTGAAAGATCTCGTCGGCGTAGCGCAGCGCGGTGCGCCCGTCGTCGGTCAACACCAGTTGGCGGCCACTCTTGCGGAACAAACGGCGCCCAAGACGGTCTTCCAACAGCTTGATCTGCGAAGACAAGGTCTGCGGAGTGGTGTGCAACTGCTCACTGGCGCGAATCACACCACCAGATTTGGCCACAACCCAGAAGTAGTGCAGATGCCTGTAGTTCATTGTTCTGTTTTCTCGAAGTGAATTTTCTTAAACTTCGAATTTACTTGAAGTTCACACAGCCCTATCTTCAGCTTCCTTGTCGTCCCGTTTCCGATTCACCCCGTCAGGAGAGCGCCATGCGACTGAGTACCAAGAGCCGATTTGCCGTCAACGCCATGATTGACCTGGCCCTGCGCGAGCAGGCCGGCCCGGTGGCCCTGGCCGCCATCGCCCACCGACAGCAGGTGTCCCTGTCCTACCTGGAACAGCTGTTCGCGCGCCTGCGCACCGCCGGGTTGGTGGAAAGCACCCGCGGCCCGGGCGGCGGCTACACCCTGGGCCGCGAGACGGGCGCGATCTCGGTGGCCGACATGGTCGGTGCCGTCGAAACGGGCGCGCCCGGCGCCGACGACGACGATGGCCGCCCCAGCCTGGCCCACGACCTGTGGCGGCGCCTGGACGCGATCATGCAGACCCATATGGCGGGCATCACGCTGGCCGAACTGGTGCTGGGGCAGCGCGACGCCGGTGTCGTCATCGACTCTCGTCCGCGCCGCAGCCCGGTGACGCCGCGCCCGCAGGCCCGGCCCATCAGTGCCAGCGTGCCGAATTCAGTGTTCGCCCTGGGCACCGTGATGGCCTCGGCCGGCGCGCGGCCCTTTGGACGGTGAACGGCGCTGAACGACGCTGAGCGGCGCTGAGCGGCGCTGAGCCAAACTCACGCAGCAAGGCAAAAGGGGCGCCCGTGGGTGCCCCTTTTTTTGATTCAGACCCGACCTGGGGTCATTTGTAGAGCACCGAGGGCAGCCACAGCCCGATGGCCGAAAGCTTGAACCGCAAATCGGCTTCAAGCGCTTCAGCGGCGAGGCCTTCACGCTGACGGCCGCAGGTGGGCGAGCCTGGCGTATGCGGGTAAGCACCCGGCCAAGCCGAAGCGCGCGCATGGGGTGCGCGAAGTAGTCTCACGCTTGGCAGTTTGTTGACGCCTGAATCCCGCGCCCAACTGCGCCCTCGGGCCGGTGATGGGTCCGGTTCGTTCCTTTGCACCTCATCAAATCTCGGAGATCTCACCATGAGCAAAATTTTCAAGCCCTTGGCCATCGCAGCGGCACTCGCCGTCGTCGGCGCCCCCGCCTTTGCACAGGAGACCGTGCGCTGGGGTGTCCCGATGGCCTTCGGCTCCAACCTGACGGCGCTGGGCGACACCATGCCCTGGGTGTCGGAGCAGCTGAAGAAGGTTTCCGGCGGCTCGATCAACCTGCAGGTCTTCGAGCCGGGCAAGCTGGTGCCGGCGCTGGGCATCTTCGACGCCGTGTCCACCGGCAAGGCCGAGGCCGGCTACAGCTTCATGGGCTACGAGCTGGGCAAGGTGCCGGTAGCGGCGATCTTCGGCGCGCTGCCCTTCGGCATGGAGACACCGCAGTTCGCCGCCTGGATCTTCTTCGGTGGCGGCGACGCGCTACTGAAGGAAGCCTACAAGCCGCACAACGTTTACCCCATCTTCTGCGGCTCCATCAGCCCTGAGGCGGCCGGCTGGTTCCGCAAGGAGATCAAGTCGCCGGAAGACCTGAAAGGCCTGAAGTTCCGTGCCGCGGCGCTCGGCGGCAAGATCTACCAGAAGCTCGGCGCCTCGGTGACGATGTTGCCGGGCGGCGAGTTGTTCCAGGCGCTGGAAAAGGGCGTGCTCGACGGCACCGAGTTCTCGCTGCCCACCGTGGATGACCAGCTCGGCTTCGACAAGATCGCCAAGAACTACTACCTGCCGGGCTGGCACCAGCCGTCCACCAACCAGTACCTGTACGTGAACCTGGCGGCCTGGGGCAAGTTGAAGCCGCAGACGCAAGCGCAGATCGAGACCACCTGCACCGCCGGCGTGACGATGGCGCTGGCCAAGGCCGAGGCGCTGCAGGGCGAGATGCTGACCAAGTTCGAGAAGGAGGGCGTGAAGCTGCACCAGTTCAACAAGGTCATGCTCGATGCCTTCGCCAAGGCCTCCAGGGAAGTGATCGCCGAGGAGTCGGCCAAGGACCCGATGTTCAAGAAGGTGCACGACAGCATGTCCGCCTTCCAGGCCAAGAACCGCAATTGGCACAACCTGGGTTATCTGCCGCGCGACTACAAGTGATCGCCGCCTGCACCTGAACCCCAAGACGCGCCGGGCGCTCCCGGCGCGTCGGAGATCTCCTGATGAACAGCACTACCACGGGCCCGCAAGCGGGCCCTTCGGGCATTGCCTTGCCCGTCACCACCTTCTCGCGCGGCGCAGACCGCGTCATCGGGTGGTTCGGCGAGATCGCCTCGGCCCTGTGGACGGTGCTGGTGCTGGTAATCGTGGCGCAAGTGGTGGCGCGGTACGTTTTCGGCGTGGGCTCGATCGCGATGGAGGAGCTGCAGTGGCACCTGTATGCCATCGGCTTCATGCTGGGCCTCAGCTTTACAGAAATGCGTGAACGCAATGTGCGCATCGACGTGTTGGCCGAAAGCTGGCGCCCGCGCACGCGGCTGTGGGTCGAGCTCTTCGGCATCACCTGCCTGCTGCTCCCCTTCAGCAGTGTGATCGTCTTCTACGCCGTACCCTTCTTCCTGAGCTCGCTGCAGCTCAACGAGGTCTCGGCCTCGGCGGGCGGGCTGCCCTACCGCTGGTTCCTGAAGTCCTTCATCGTCACTGCCTTCGTGCTGCTGGCACTGGCCGGCGTGAGCCGCCTCACCCGGGTCTGGGTGGCGCTGTTCGGCCAGCGCTGAAGCGCTGCCTTCGTCCCTTCGAGAGAACGCAGCCATGCCTGTCTACGAATACATCGCGATCGGCTTCATGCTGATCTTCATCGCCTCGCTGTTCACCGGCTACCCGGTGGCCTGGCTGCTGGGCGGCCTGTCGCTGGCGGTGGCCGCGGCCAGCATCCTGGCCACCAGCCAGTTCGGCGTCGACACTTTCCTGCTGACGAGCTGGGCCAAGTTCTCGGGCATCGTCGACCGCTTCGACGGCATCATGAGCAACTGGGTGCTGGTGTCGCTGCCCATGTTCGTCTACATGGGCCTGATGCTCGACCGCTCGGGCGTGGCCGACATCATGATGCGCAACTTCGTCAAGGTCTTCGGCGGCATCAAGGGCGGCCTGGGGCTGACGGTGGTCGTGATCGGCGTCCTGCTGGCGGCCAGCACCGGCATCGTGGGTGCGTCGGTCGTGCTGCTGGCCGTGCTGTCGATGCCGATCATGCTGCAGAACAACTACTCGAAGTCAGTGGCCTCGGGGGTGGTGGCGGCGTCGGGCACCTTGGGCATCCTGATCCCGCCGAGCATCATGCTGGTGCTGATGGCCGACCAGGTGTCCACCTCGGTGGGCGACCTGTTCATGGGCGCGCTGATCCCGGGCGTGGGGCTCGGGCTGCTGTACATGGTCTACATCCTGGCGCTGGGCATCTTCAAGCCCGAATTGGTGCCGGCCCGCTCGGCCGATGCCGAGCCGCTGACCATGAAGCAGATCGGCATCGCCGCGCTGTCCACCGTGCCCACCTTCGGCCTCATCCTGCTTGTGCTGGGCAGCATCTTCTTCGGCATCGCCACGCCCACCGAGGCCTCGGGCCTGGGCGCCTTCGGCGCCATCCTGCTGGCTGCGGCCAACCGCAAGTTGAGCTGGAGCGTGATCCGGCAGGTGGGCATCGAGACCACTGTGACCACCTGCTTCATCTTCGCCATTTTCATTGGCGCCACGGTCTTTGCCTACGTGCTGCGGCTGGTGGGCGGCGACGAGCTCATCACCGACTTCTTCAAGGGCCTGGGCCTGAGCCCGATGGGCTTGGTGCTGGTGGTGCTGGCGGTGGTGTTCGTGGCCGGCTTCTTCCTGGACTGGTTCGAGATCGTGCTGATCATCGTGCCGCTGCTGGCACCGGTGGTGAAGTTGGCCGGCATCGACACGACCTGGTTCCTGATCCTGATCGCGGTGATGCTGCAGACATCCTTCCTGACGCCGCCGGTGGGCTTCTCGCTCTTCTACCTGAAGGGCGTGGTGCCCAAGGGCGTGACCATCAGGGACATCTACATCGGCGTGATTCCGTTCGTGCTGCTGCAGATGCTGATGGTGGCGGCCTGCCTGATGTTCCCGCAGATCATCCTGTGGCTGCCGCAACAGATGTACGGTGGACACTGAGGGCCTGAGGCCGGGAGCGCCGGACTGCCTGTTCCAGGGTCGGTCTTGACCTGAGGGCAGTCATAGCGCAGTCATGGCGCGGCAGGCCGGTCGCGCTTTGCGTCCCCTCAGCGGCGGATGCCCTCGACCTGGATCAACAGGCGCACCCGGTCGGCGACGAATGGCAGGCCAAAGCTGGCGCCGAAGTCGCCGCGGTTGAAGTGGGCCTCGAAGTCGCCGCCACAGACCTCGCGCTGCAGCCGCGTGTCCTGGCGGCAGGCGTAGTGCAGAGCCTTCAGGCTGAGCGGCTGGCTGATGCCGCGGAAGGTGAATTCACCGCGCACTTCGGCCAGGCGCTGACCGTCCCAGCGCAGGCGGCTGGCGACGAAGAACACCTCGGGATGAGCCTCGCTGGCCAGCAGGTCGGGCTGGCGCAGCCGGGCATCCAGGATCTTGAGCCCGGTGTCGACACCGGCGGTGGGAATGCGCAATGCGATCTCACCCGTGCCCGTGCCCGTGCCCGCGCCCGTACCTTCAGCCGCGTCCAGCGTCACCGTGCCCTGCACCGGGCCGAAGCGGCCGCGCAAGGTGGCGGTGCCGAAGTGCAGCACCTCGAAGTGCACGAAGCTGTGCGCCGGGTCGAGGTCGTAGACCGCCGGTGCGGCAAGCGCCGGCATGGCGCCGAGCCCCGCGCCCAGCCCGGCAGAGAGCGTGACGGCCGTCAGGGCGCGTCGCGCCGCAGCCATCACTGCTTGACGGCCTCGACCTGCACGATCAGGCGCACGTTGTCGGGGATGCCAAAGTCCAGGCCGTAGTTCATGCCCCACTGGCTGCGCTGGATGGTGGTCTCGAAGTCGCCGCCACAGACCTCGCGCTTGAGGATCGGGTTGTCGTAGCAGTTGAAGCGGCTGGCCTTCAACCCCACCGGCAGGGTCTTGCCCAGCAGCGTCAGTGATCCCGTGACCTCGCTGACGTTGGTGCCGTTGAAGGCCAGGCGGTCGGCGGTGAACTTCGCTGTGGGATGCGTGGCGACGTCGAAGAAGTCCTTGCCCAACAGGTGCGCGTCGAAGGGACCGACGCCCGTGCTGATCGAGGCCATGTCGATGCTGATCTCGACCTTGCCGGTCTTGCCCGCGCGGTCGAGCTGCACCGTGCCTTCCTTCTTGTCGAAGCGGCCGCGGCTGGTAGAGGTGCCGAAATGCATGGCCTCGAAGGTGACGAAGGTGTGCGTGGGGTCGATGGCGTAGGTGATCGTCTGGGCACCGGCCGGCAGCGCGGCGGCCAGGACGAGGGCGGAAAGGGTGCTGAGGGCAAGGTTCTTCATGTGGTGTTCAGTGGCTGTGATTGCGGAGATGAATTGCGAAGAGGGCTTTCCAGCAAGCGCCGGGTGCGCAGCGGCACCCCGGCGCTCACAGCGGTGGCACACCGGTGAGCACGAGCTTGAAGCGCACGCTGATGTCGTTGGCCAGCAATGAGGTGTCGGACCACTCGGCCTCGCCCACTTTGAAGTCCAGCCGCTTGATGGTGAAGCTGCCGCTGGCGGTGCTGGTGGCGCCGGCCTGCACCACCTGCACCGGCACGACGACATCGCGCGACTGGCCCTTGATGCTCAGCCGGCCGGTGACCTCGAAGCGACCCGGGCCGGCGGCCTTGATGGCGCTGGACTGGAAGCTGGCCTGCGGGTGGCGCTGGCTGTCCAGCCAGATGGCCTTGGGGATCTCGGCGTCGATCTCGGCCGCACCGAAGCGCGCGCTGTCGGTGGCGATGCTGAAGGCAACGTTGCCGCTGGCGGGCTGCTTTGGGTCCAGCGCCACCTGGGCCGTGAACTTGCCGAACTTGCCCTCCACCGGCACACCCATCTGGCGCGTGATGAAGCTGATCTCGCTGCCTGCCGGCACCAGGGTGGCGGCAGGAGCGCGGGCGGTCTGTGCCTGGGCCACGGCGCAGGGGCCGAAGGTGGCGCCCAGCACCAGGGCGGCCAGCGCGATGCCGGTGAAGCGATGCAGGGTCATATGAGCTGTCCGTCCAGTTGCAGGGTCGATCTCAGGCGCGGCCGGGCCGCATGCGGTGCAGCAGCGCGTCGTGGTCGATGAAGTGATGTTTCAGCGCGCCGGCCACGTGCAGCACGACGGTGGCCGCCAGACCGTAGGCCAGCCACTTGTGAAAGGGCTTGATGGTCTCGGCCAGTTCTCGGCTGACGGGCACGAAGTCGGGCAGTGGCAGCACGCCGAACAGCACGATGGGGAAGCCCGCTGCCGAGCTGTAAGCCCAGCCCGCCAGCGGCACGGCAAAGAACAGGCCGTAAAGCAGGCCGTGCGCGGCATGCGCGGCGCGCTGCTGCCAGGCCGGCATCGGCAGATCGGCCGGCGGCCGGTGCGTCAGGCGCCACAGCAGCCGCACGGCCGACAGCGTCAGGATCGTCACTCCGGCCCACTTGTGCCAGTTGTAGAGCCTCAGCTGCGTGGGCGAGAAGGACAGGCTGGTCATGTACAGCCCGACCGCGAACGAGCTGAAGATGGCCAACGCCAGCAGCCAATGCAGCGCGATCGCGGTGTTGCTGTAGCGGCCCGTCGATGTCATGCGCCGCAGTATGCAAATCGGCACCGGCCCCGCGGTTCACGGGGCTTGTCGGGATGCTTCAGCTTTATTGACGGGCTTTTGACTGGCGGTGTGGGCAGCGGCCTCGGCCCCCAGCACCCGCATAGGCCCGCCCGGCGCCTGTCTTCAAGCCGCAGCGCGCGCCGAACCTGCCGAGCCGGCCACCGCGCCGGCCCGCCAACGCTGCATCAGCGCATCCCACTTGGTGCGCGCGGCAGCCAGGTGCCGCGCCTTGACGTGGCCGTAGCCGCGGATGTCCTCGGGGATGCGTGCGATCTCGGTCGCCAGCGCATGGTTGCCGGCATTCAGGCCGCGCAGCACTTCTTCGAGGCTGGCACGGTACTCGACGATCAATGCCCGCTCGGTGCGCCGTTCTTCGCTGCGGCCGAAGATGTCCAGCGCGCCCCCGCCCAGGGTCCGCAGGCCCTTCAATTTCGCCAGCAGCTTGAAGGCGCTGCGCATCCACGGGCCGAAGGGCTGCTTGATCAGTTCGCCCTTGTCGTTGTGCTTGGCAATCAACGGCGGCGCCAGGTGGTGCACCAGCTTGTAGTCGCCCTCGAACATCTGCGCGATCTTCTGCGTGAAGGCCGGGTCGGTGTGCAGGCGCGCCACCTCGTACTCGTCCTTGTAGGCCATCAACTTGAACAGGTAGCGCGCGACGGCCTCGCTCAGCGGCGTGCTCGCACCCAGCTTGCCTTCTTCGGCCCTGACGCGATCGACGAAGGCGCGGTAGCTGGCGGCATAAGCGGCGTCCTGGTAGCCGGTCAGGAACTCGACACGTTTGGCCAGCATGTCGTCCAGGCTGGGCCGCTTGACGAACTGCACCACGCTGGCAGTCTTGAACAGCGCCAGCACCGCAGCCAGGTCGTGGGCGCAGCGCCGGCCCCATTCGAAGGCCGCCTTGTTGTTGTCGACCTGCACGCCGTTGAGCTCGATGGCGCGCATCAGCGCCGCAAAGCTCAGCGGCACGCGGCCCTGCTGCCAGGCGTAGCCCAGCATCAGCGGGTTGGTGTAGATGCTGTCGCCCAGCGCCTGCACGGCGACGAACTCGGCGTCGAAGGCGCCGACCAGCGCGTCGCCCACACCGGCGCGGATCGCGGTCTCGCAGTTGGCGGCCGGAAATTGCCAGTCGGCGTTGCGCACGAAGGCCGCCGTCGGCGTGCCATGCGTGTTCAGCGCCACATAGGTGCGCCCGGCTTGCATCACCGCCAGCGTGGTCTTGTGCGCGCCGACGATGCTGTCGCAGGCAATCACCAGATCGGCCTGCGCCGTATCCACCTTGGTGGTGTGGATGGCCTCGGGCCGGTTGGCGATCTGCACATGGCTCCAGGTCGATCCGCCCTTCTGCGCCAGACCGCCAGCATCCTGCGTCACCACGCCCTTGCCTTCCAGGTGCGCCGCCAGGCCCAGCAACTGGCCTATGGTGATCACGCCGGTGCCGCCCACGCCACCCACCACGATGCCCCAGGCGGTCTCCGTCAGCGGCAGCGCGGGCTCGGGCAGCGCCGGCAGGCCGGCGAGCGATCCCTTCTGCTCCTTCTTCGGCTTCTTCAACTGACCGCCCTCGACGGTGACGAAGCTGGGGCAGAAGCCCTTGACGCACGAATAGTCGAGGTTGCAGCTGTTCTGGTTGATGCGGCGCTTGCGGCCGAACTCGGTCTCCACCGGCTCGACGCTGAGGCAATTGCTCTGCACGCTGCAATCGCCGCAGCCCTCGCACACCAGTTCGTTGATGACGACACGCTTGTCCGGCGTCGCCAATTTGCCGCGCTTGCGGCGGCGGCGCTTCTCGGTGGCGCAGGTCTGGTCGTAGATGATGACCGTGGTGCCGGGGATCTCGCGGAACTGCCGCTGCAGCATGTCGAGCTCGTCGCGGTGGTGCACGGTGACGCCGGGCTCCAGCTGTCCTTTCAGATTCGCGCCCTGGTACTTCTCGGGCTCGTCGGTGACGATGATCAGCTTCTTCACACCCTCCGACAGCAGGCTCTTGTGGATCTGGATGACGGTGTGGCCCTCGGCCCGCTCGCCCACCTGCTGCCCGCCGGTCATGGCGACGGCGTCGTTGTAGAGAATCTTGTAGGTGATATTGACGCCCGCGGCGATGCTCTGGCGGATGGCCAGCAGCCCGCTGTGGAAGTAGGTGCCGTCGCCCAGGTTGGCGAAGATGTGCTGCTCGTTCGTGAACGGCGCCTGGCCCACCCAGGGCACGCCTTCGCCGCCCATCTGCGTGAAGGTGCTGGTGCTGCGGTCCATCCACACCGTCATGTAGTGGCAGCCGATGCCGGCCACGGCGCGTGAGCCTTCGGGCACGCGGGTGCTGGTGTTGTGCGGGCAGCCGCTGCAGAACCAGGGCGCGCGGTCGCCGGTGTCGGTCTTCAGCTCGGTCAGCTGGCGTTCACGCGCCTCGATGATGGCGATGCGCTGGTCCATGCGCGCGACGATGTCGGCCGAAATGCTGCCGTTCGCGCCCAGCTTCTTCAGGCGCTTGGCGATGGCCTTGGCGATGATGGCCGGCGTCAGGTCGGCCTTGGCGCGCAGCAGCCAGTTCTCGCTCGGGTTCGGCATGCTCCACTCGCCGCCCGTCCGGTCCTCGCCGTTCGGGCCCTCGGGCTCGTCGAACTTGCCCAGCACGTTGGGGCGCACATCGGCGCGCCAGTTGTAGAGCTCTTCCTTCAGCTGGTACTCGATCACCTGGCGCTTTTCCTCGACCACCAGGATCTCCTGCAGCCCCTGGGCGAAGTCGCGCGTGATGGTCGCTTCCAGCGGCCACACCACGTTGACCTTGTGCAGCCGGATGCCCAGGGCGCGGCAGGTGTCGTCGTCCAGACCCAGGTCGTTCAGTGCCTGGCGCGTGTCGTTGTAGGCCTTGCCGCTGGCGATGATGCCGAAGCGGTCGTGCGGCGTGGCGATGACGTTGTGGTTGAGCTTGTTGGCACGCACATAGGCCAGGGCCGCGTACCACTTGTAGTCCATCAGCCGCGCTTCCTGTTCCAGCGGCGCGTCGGGCCAGCGGATGTGCAGGCCGCCGGGCGGCATCTGGAAGTCCTCGGGCAGCACGATCTGCACGCGGTCGGGATCGACGATGACCGAGGCGCTGGACTCCACCACCTCCTGGATCGTCTTCATGCCGCTCCACACGCCCGAGAAGCGGCTCATGGCAATGGCATGCAGGCCCATGTCCAGGATGTCCTGCACGCTGCTGGGGAAGAACACCGGCAGGCCGCAGGCCTTGAAGATGTGGTCGCTCTGGTGCGGCGCGGTGCTGCTCTTGCTGACATGGTCGTCGGCGGCGATGGCGATCACACCGCCATGCCTGGACGTGCCGGCCATGTTGGCGTGCTTGAAGACGTCGCTGCAGCGGTCCACGCCCGGGCCCTTGCCGTACCAGATGCCGAACACGCCGTCGTACTTCGCGTCCTGGGGGTACAGGTCCAGCTGCTGGGTGCCCCAGACGGCGGTGGCGCCCAGCTCTTCGTTGACGCCGGGCTGGAAGACGATGTGGTTGTCGGCCAGGTGCTTCTTGGCCGCCCACAGCGCCTGGTCATAGCCGCCCAGCGGGCTGCCGCG
>JBBSCX010000048.1:0-14816 GCA_038249905.1 Burkholderiales bacterium | reverse complement strand
GGCATGGGCGGCGGTGAGCGCAAGAGCTTCAAGGACGCCAAGAGCTACAAGCGCCGCAAGCGCTGGTTGTCCTGAGCGGCCTTCTCATCTGCCCTGGGCAACTCGAAGCACAGTCCCGCACCATGTCCGAAGACGAAGCCGCCGGCCTGGCCGCACCCGCTTTCGACGCCGCGGCCGCGCTGCAGCGCCTGCAGCGTGAACTGCGTGCCGCCGGGCTGGCCGAACGCGGCGGGCAGTTCGAACGCCGCGGCCATGCGATCGCGCAATTGCGGCTTGACGGCGGCGTGGTGCAGGCCGCTGTCGTCAAGCGGCCATCGCGCAGCAGCCCGGAATGGCAGCGCAAGACCCTGCACCACGCCGGCGACGTGCGCGACTTCCTGGCCGACCTGAAGAAGCGCCTGGCGCTGTGGAGCGATCGCGATGACTGAGCACGCCACGCCGCGGGCCGGCGAATACTTCGACGCGCTGGAAACACGCGATCCGGCCCTGCGCGAAGCGGCGCATTGCGCCGCGCTGCCGGCCATCGTTGCTGCGGCACAGGCGACGCCGGCGGGGGCCGCACTGCTGGCAGGCATCGATGCCCGCACCATCACCAGCCGCGCTGCGCTGGCCCGCCTGCCGGTGACGCGCAAGACAGCGCTGCTGGAACGCCAGCAGGCCACGCGCGGGGCCGACGGCGCCGCCTGGGACCCTTTCGGCGGCTTCTCCGCCATCGGCTGGCGGGCGTTGAACCGGGGCGGTGCGCGCCGCGTCTATCAGTCGCCCGGGCCGATCTACGAACCCGAAGGCCAGGCGGCAGACTATTGGCGCACCGCCAGGGCCTTGCATGCGGCGGGATTTCGTGCCGGCGACCTGGTGCACAACAGCTTCAGCTACCACCTGACCCCGGGCGCGTGGATGATGGACGCGGGCGCGCAGGCCTTGGGCTGCAGCGTCTTTCCGGGCGGCGTGGGCAATACCGAGTTGCAACTGCAGGCGCTGCGTGAACTGCGCGCCGACGCCTACGTCGGCACGCCCAGCTTCCTGCGCATCCTGCTGGAGAAAGCGGCCGAGACCGGCATCGCGCTGCCGGCGCTGAAGAAGGCCCTGGTCAGCGGCGAGGCCTTCCCGCCATCGCTGCGCAGCTGGCTGCAGGCGCGCGGCATCGAGGCCTACCAGTGTTACGCCACCGCCGATGTCGGCACCATCGCTTACGAGACCCGCGCCCGTGACGGCCTGGTGCTGGACGAAGGTGTGATCGTCGAGATCGTGCGCCCGGGCACGGATGACCCGGTGCCTGAACCGGTGGCGGGCGCAGCCCCTGAAGTCGGCGAGGTCGTCGTCACGGTGCTGAACGCCGACTATCCGCTGCTGCGATTCGGCACCGGCGACCTCAGCGCCATCCTGCCCGCACCCTGCCCCACCGGGCGCACCCACACCCGCATCCGCGGCTGGCTGGGGCGTGCCGATCAGACGGCCAAGGTGCGCGGCATGTTCGTGCACCCCAGCCAGGTGGCCGAAGTGCTGAAGCGCCACCCCGAACTGCTGAAGGCGCGCTTGGTGGTGGCCGGTGAGATGGCGCACGACCTGATGACCTTGCGGGTGGAATGCAGTGCGGCCGCACCCGGCCTGGACCAGCGCGTGGCCGCCAGCGTGCGCGACGTGACCAAGCTGCGCGCAGACGTCGAACTGCTGCCCCCCGGCAGCCTGCCCAACGACGGCAAGGTGATCGAGGATGCGCGCAGCCTCAGTTGAACCAGCGAACGGCAGATCGGGAGATCGGGAATATCGGAGATCGTGGGGACCGGCCGAACGCGAGGGCTGCGACGCCCCGATCGGCCGTCTTCTCGGCCCTCTCATCGGCCCTCTCCTCGGCCCTCTCCTCGGCCCTCTCCTCGGCCCACTTCTCCGCCCTCTTCTCGACCCTCAGATCCCCCCGGAGTCCCGCCTGGGCTGAGCAGCCTGCACCTCGGTCTGCGCCACGCTCAGTGCCGCGGGGGCCAGGCTGAAGGCGGAGGTGTGGCGACGCGCTGCCGCCGCCGGTTGCAGCGCGGCCGTGGCAGCGGCCTCGGGCGCGGCCAGCCGCTGCGGCAGCGGCAGGCGCAGCGCCGGTTCGGCCACGGTCGGCAAGCCGGCCTGCTGCCAGGCGGTCATGCCGTCGGCCAGCCACAGCACACGGCCGCGGGCCAACGGGCCCAGCCGTTCGGCCACCGCCTGCGCGGCGGCAGCGTCATCGGCCACCACCAGCACCGCCGCCGAGAGATTGAGCCCCGCGGCCGAGACCGCTGCCGACAAGGCGGCCACGTCGCCCCGGTCGAACCAGGCGGATACCGCCGCTGACGGCAGGCGCACGGCGCCAGGCGGCAGCGCACCGCTGGCGCGCAAGTCCCAGGCCACCGCACCGGAAGCCAATGCGGCGCGGGCACCCGCCAGGTCCACGGGCGCAGGGGCCGCCGAGGCCACGGCCGTCATCGCGGTCATCACCGCAAGGGCCAGCGACAGGCTGGAAAGAAGGTGGCGCAGACTCGGCAGCCGGCGGGGAAACAGGCCGGGTGACTTGCGGAGGGACGGAACGGAATTCAGGCGCAGCTTCATGCCCTGCACTCTAGAAACCCGGCCCCGGGGCGTCCAATACGGAATCGAAGTTTGCTTATGTGAAGCACGGCGCCCAAGCACGGCGGCGAAGCACGGCGCCTAAGCACGGCGGCGAAGCACGGCGCCCAAGCACGGCGCCGCGCGGCTGCGAAAGCGGCGGGCACACGCGGCACGCCTATACGTAGTTTCCGCGTCGCGTCAAGGGCGTCTGGCCCCTAACATCCGTCGCCCAGATCATGTTCGCCCCGAGGAGACAAGACCCCATGAAGAAGCTGCTGATCGCCACCGCCGTTGCCCTGTCCGCCACCGCGGCCAGCGCCTTCCCTGACAACAAGCCCATCACCATCGTCGTGCCCTTCGCGGCCGGCGGCCCGACCGACAAGGTCGCGCGCGACTTCGCCGAGGCCATGCGCAAGCCCATGGGCGGCGCCACGTTGGTGGTCGAAAACGTCGGCGGTGCCGGCGGCACGCTGGGCGCCACCAAGGTCGCCAAGGCCGCACCCGACGGCTACACCCTGCTGCTGTGGCACATCGGCATGTCCACCACGCCGGGCCTGTACCGCAAGCTGGGCTTCAAGGCGCTGGAGGACTTCGAGTACCTGGGCATGATCAACGACGTGCCGATGACGCTGCTGGGCCGCAAGGACCTGCCGGCCAACACCTATCCCGAACTGATCCAGTGGCTGAATGCCAACAAGGGCAAGGTCAACCTGGCCAACGCCGGCCTGGGTGCCGCGTCGCACCTGTGCGGGTTGATGTTCCAGAGCAGCGTCAAGATCGACATGACCACGGTGCCCTACAAGGGCACGGCACCGGCCATGAACGACCTGCTCGGCGGCCAGGTGGACATCATGTGCGACCAGACCACCAACACCACCAGCCAGATCGCTGCCGGCACGGTCAAGGCCTACGCGGTGAGCACGCTCAAGCGCGTCAACACCCCCGTGCTGGCCAAATTGCCGACGCTTGACGAGTCGGGCCTGAAGGGCTTCAACGTCAGCATCTGGCACGCGTTGTACGCGCCCAAGGGCACGCCCAAGGCCGTGTTGGACAAGATCAACGCCGCGCTGAAGGAAGCACTGAAGGACGCCGACTTCATCAGCAAGCAGGAAGCCCTGGGCGCCGTGGTCGTCACCGACGCCCGCGTGAACCCGGCCGAGCACAAGGCCTTCGTCGCCAGCGAGATCAACAAGTGGGGCGCCGTCATCCAGGCAGCCGGCCAGTACGCTGACTGAGGACGCAGGTCCGTCCCTGCGGACGGACCTGCGCCTCAGGAAGGGCCCGCCTCGGCGGGCCTTTTCGCTTTCAGGCGATGCGCAGCGGGGCCGTCAACTGGGCACGTCGCTGACCCGATGCCCCTGCATGTCGGCGCCGAACTCGCCGCGCGCTTCAGGCCGTCAGCGTGACGCGCGCGAACTTGCGCTTGCCGACCTGCACCACGACCGTGCCCGCACCCAGCTTCAGCCCCTTGTCGCTGACGACGCTGCCGTCGATGCGCACGCCGCCCTGCGCCACCAGGCGCATCGCTTCACTGCTCGACGGCGCCAGCCCGGCCTGCTTCAGCAGCGCGCCGATGGCCAGCGGTGCGCCCGCCAGTGTCACCTCGGCGATCTCGTCAGGCACACCGCCGGCGGCGCGGTGATGGAAATCGTGCACGGCGGCCTCGGCCGCGTCGGCACCATGAAAGCGCGCCGTGATCTCGCGGCCCAGCAACACCTTGGCGTCCTTGGGGTTGCGGCCGGCATCGACATCGGCCCGCAGCGCCGCGATCTCGGCCTCCGGGCGGAACGACAGCAGGGTGGTCCAACGCCACATCAGCGTGTCGCTGATCGACATCACCTTGGCAAACATGGTGTTGGCCGGCTCGCGGATGCCGATGTAGTTGCCCTTGCTCTTGGACATCTTGTCCACGCCATCGGTGCCCTCCAGCAGCGGCATGGTCAGGATGCATTGCGGCTCCTGCCCGTACTCCTGTTGCAGGTGTCGGCCCATCAGCAGATTGAACTTCTGGTCGGTGCCGCCGAGTTCCAGGTCGGCCTTCAGCGCCACCGAGTCGTAGCCCTGCATCAGCGGGTACAAGAACTCGTGCACCGAGATCGCCACTCCGCCGGCAAAGCGCCGGGCGAAGTCGTCGCGCTCCATCATGCGCGCCACGGTGTACTTGGCCGACAGCTGGATCAGGCCGCGCGCGCCCAGCGGATCACTCCACTCACTGTTGTAACGAACCTCTGCACTTTCCATGTTCAGGACCGCGCCGATCTGGTCGAAGTAGGTGCGTGCGTATTCGTCGATCTGCTCCCGCGTCAGCGCGGGCCTGGTGCTGTTGCGACCCGAGGGGTCGCCGATCATGGTCGTGAAGTCGCCAATCAGCGGAATCACCACATGCCCCAGGTCCTGCAACTGCCGCAGCTTGTTCAGCACCACCGTGTGGCCCAGATGCAGGTCGGGTGCGGTCGGGTCCATGCCGAACTTGATGCGCAGCGGCCGGCCATCGGCTTCCGAACGCGCCAGCTTGGCCAGCCATTCGGTCTCGGGCAGCAGTTCCTCGCAGCCGCGGCGCGTGATGGACAGGGCCTCGCGCGTGCGCTCGCTCGCAAGGCGCGGCAGATTCGCGTCCTGCGGACGCGGCATTTCGGGGCACGGGTTTTCAGTCATGGAAAGGATGCGGTCTTCAGTGCCCGGCCCCGATGGGGGGTCGCTATACTTCACGCCTTCGGTTATGGCTGGTCTGTCTGTGCGCAGCGACACACGCTTCGCGAATTTTCGTTCCTGTTCACCCGTCCTGCCCATGTCAGGCCTCGGTCCGGGCAGAGCAAAGTCTTTGAGTCTACTGCTCGCACGGCTGCTGGCACGACTGCGCGCCGTCCTTGTCGCCGTCCCGGCGCCTCGGGCCGTCTCATGATCCACCGCCCGCAGGCGGTTTCAGGGCCAGTGCCCGTCACGCCTGCATTGAATCGCCATCCCCCTTGTCACTGACACCGTCTTTACTGCTGCCCCAGGCCCGCGCGCTGGCCCACCGTCACCGTCGGGGCATCGTCGCCGGGGCCGCCGCGCTGCTGGCAGGTTTCGGCATCAGCGCCGTGGCCATCGCCCCGCTGGCGCCCGACGCGGCCGATCTGCCGCAGCAACTGGTCAGCCAGGCCGTCGAACCGCACGCGCTGGACACGCAGCTGGAGTCGCTGGCGCTGCACGACCTGGCCCTGGTGCGCAACGACATCACGCGCAGCACCGACAGCGTCGACAGCCTGCTGTCGCGATTGGGTGTCACCGATTCCTCGGCCGCCGCCTTCCTTCGCAGCGACCTGATCGCCCGTGGTCTGGTGACCGGCCGCGGCGGCAAGATGGTGCAGGCGCAAACCTCTGCCGACGGCAGCCTGGTCGAACTGGTGGCCCGCTACCCGGCCATCCGCAGCGAGGTGGCCGGCACGCACTTCACGCGCCTGACCGTCGCCCGTGTCGATGGCCGCTGGACGGCGTTGACCGCCACGGTGCCGATGCAGTCGCGCCCGCGCCTGGCCGGTGGCCACATTGAAAGTTCGCTTTTCGCCGCCACCGACGCCGCCGGTCTGCCCGACGCCGTGGCGGTACAACTGGCCGACATCTTCGCCGCCGACGTCGACTTTCACCGCGAGCTGCGCCGCGGCGATACCTTCAGCGTCGTCTACGAATCCCTGACCGCCGACGGCGAGCCCGTGACCTGGAACGAAGGTGTGGGCCGCGTGCTCGCCGCCGAGTTCGTCAACGCCGGCCGCGCCCACCATGCACTGTGGTTTGCGCAGCCCGGCAGCCGAAGCGGCTACTACGGCCTGGACGGCAGCAGTCGGCGACGCGTGTTCCTGGCCAGCCCGATGGAGTTCTCGCGCGTCACCTCCGGCTTCGCGATGCGCATGCACCCGATCCTGCAGACGCGGCGCCGCCACCTGGGGGTGGACTACGGCGCGCCCAGTGGCACGCCCGTGCGGGTGGTGGGCGACGGCACGATCGAGTTTGCGGGCTGGCAGAACGGCTACGGCAATGTGGTGAAGGTGCGCCACGGCAACGACCGCGCCACGCTGTACGCCCACCTCAGCCGCATCGACGTGCGGCGCGGGCAACGCGTCGACCAGGGCCAGCGTGTCGGGGCCGTGGGCAGCACCGGCTGGGCCACCGGGCCGCACCTGCATTTCGAGTTTCTCGTCCGCGGCGTGCATCAGGACCCGGTGCGCGTGGCCAAGGCCTCCGAGGCAATTCCGCTCGAGGCCTCGGCACGTGCACGTTTCGCCGAGATCGCGAAGGGCCTGCAGGCCAAGCTGGCCACGGCCGTGACTGTGGCCAGCGCACGGACAGCGAGCTTCGAGTAGCTGCGCGAAGCCGGTGACGCGGTTCATCGGCCTGATGTCGGGCACGTCGCTGGACGGTGTCGACGGAGTGCGGGTCGACCTGGCCGACCCGGCCGCCGAACCCGCCCTGGTTCCGGTTCGTACCGCGCCCGCAGTGCATGTCGAGGCCTTCGTCCATCTGGACATGCCCGCCGCGCTGCACGCCGAACTGCTGGCCCTGAATCGGCCCGGCCACAACGAACTGCACCGTGCCGCACTGGCCGGCAATGCGCTGGCCGGGCTCTACGCGCAGGCGGTGCAGGCCCTGCTGGTCGATGGCCTGGCGCCTGGCATGGTGGCGGCCATCGGCGCCCATGGCCAGACCGTTCGCCACCGGCCGGGCGAGTTCGATGGCCTGGGGTACACGCTGCAGTTGCTCAACGGCGCCCTGCTGGCCGAATTGACGGGCATGGCGGTGGTGTGCGATCTGCGCAGCCGCGACGTCGCCGCCGGCGGGCAGGGCGCTCCGTTGGTCTGCGCCTTGCACGCACGCTGCTTTGCGCGCCCGGGCGAGGATGTGGCGGTGCTGAACCTGGGCGGCATCGCCAACCTCACGCTGCTGGACGGCGATGGCCGCGTGCGTGGCTTCGACTGCGGGCCCGCCAATGTGTTGATGGACCTGTGGTGCCAGCGTGAACGAGGCCTGCCCTTTGACGCCGATGGACAGTGGGCCGCAGGTGGCCAGGTGGACCAGGCCTGGCTGCGCCAGTTGCTGCAGTCCGAACCGTACTTCGCGCTGACGCCGCCGAAAAGCACCGGTCGCGACCTCTTCCATGCCGATTGGCTGGACTCGCGGTTGGCGGGCCGCAGCCCGAGCACGACGGCGCAGGACACGATGTGCACGTTGCTGGAACTGAGCGCTCAGACCGCCACCGATGCATTGGCCATGCATCTGCCCGGCGCGCTGCACTTGGCTGTGTGTGGTGGCGGCGCCTGCAACCGCCTGATGATGCAACGCCTGCAGGCCTTGAACCCGCAGCGGCAGGTGCAGAGCACGGCCGCGCTGGGCGTGCCACCGGAGCAGGTGGAGGCGCTGGCCTTTGCCTGGTTGGCACAGGCCGCGCTGACGAAGCAGGCGGGCAATGTGCCCGACGTCACGGGCGCGAAGGGGCCGCGTGTACTGGGCGCGGTGTACCCATCAGCATAAACCGGAAGATAGCGCCGGCAAGCGTGAGCAAGCCGACGTGGACCGCCACAAGCGGAAATCGACGCTCAGGCCGAGAACGACGAGCCGCAGCCGCAGGTGGTGGTGGCGTTGGGGTTCTTGATGACGAACTGCGCGCCCTGCAAGTCTTCCTTGTAGTCGATCTCGCCACCGACCAGGTACTGCAGGCTCATCGAGTCGATCAGCAGCGTGACACCGTTCTTCGCCATCTCGGTGTCGTCGTCGTTGACGACCTCGTCGAAGGTGAAGCCGTACTGGAAGCCGGAGCAACCCCCGCCCTGCACAAACACCCGCAGCTTCAGCTCGGGATTGCCTTCTTCCTCGACCAGCTGGCGCACCTTTTCGGCTGCACTGTCGGTGAACAACAGCGGCGGCGGGATCTCGTCGAAGGCGGCGTGGGCGACTTCTGCAACAGCGTTCATGCGCGTTCTCCTGGTGTCAAGGGGTTGTCTGCGATCGGCTTCTGGCCGGGCGCTGCAAAGGCGGGTCAAGCGTCTTTGAATCATGCGAGTCTAGCCGTCGGCTTGCACACCGTCTTGCGGGGTCGCAGTTCCCCTTCGACCGTCTCGCTGACCTGATCGGCTGACCTGATCGGCTCGTCGGCCCGCCCCACAGCTCGGAACGACAAGGGGCGCGAGCTGCGCGCCCCCACACACCCGCCACGAACGGCCCGGCGGGCCGCTCATGCGCCGATGCTCAGCGCTTGCTGAACTGCTTGCGACGGCGCGCGCCGTGCAGACCGACCTTCTTGCGTTCGACTTCGCGCGCGTCGCGCGTGACGAAGCCGGCACGGCTGAGGTCGGGCTTGAGCGCCACGTCGTAGTCGATCAGCGCACGCGTGATGCCATGGCGCATTGCACCCGCCTGGCCGCTTTCGCCGCCACCGTGCACGTTGATCTTGAAGTCGAAGGCACCGTCGTTGGCCGTCAGCAGCAGCGGCTGCTTGACGATCATGATCGACGTCTGACGGCCGAAATACGCATCGATGGCTTTGCCATTGATGACGATCTGGCCGGTGCCCTTTTTCATGAAAACCCGTGCGACGCTGGATTTGCGCCGGCCGGTTCCGTAGTTCCAGTTTCCGATCATCGCGGCGTCCTCAGATCTCGAGCGGCTTGGGCTGCTGAGCGGTGTGCGGGTGGGTGCCACCGGCATAAACCTTCAGCTTCTTGATCATCGCGTAACCGAGCGGGCCCTTGGGCAGCATGCCCTTGACAGCCTTCTCGATGGCGCGACCGGGGTGGCGGGCCTGCATGTCCTTGAACGACGTCGCAGTGATGCCGCCCGGGTAGCCCGAGTGCCGGTAGTAGATCTTGTCGGTGGCCTTGGCCCCGGTGACGCGGATCTTCTCGGCGTTGACGATGACGATGAAATCGCCGGTGTCGACGTGAGGCGTGTAAATGGCCTTGTGCTTGCCGCGCAAACGGAGTGCCACTTCGCTGGCAACACGTCCGAGCACCTTGTCGGTGGCGTCAATCACGAACCATTCATGCTTCACTTCGGCCGGCTTGGCGCTGAAGGTCTTCATGAGGTCTTTCTGGATGGCAGGCCCGGTCAGATCGACTGGGGGCCCGCGGTTTCAAACCGGCGTGTGAAACAGGCGGAACAGGCCGCCTGCTTTCGCTCGTCCGCCGCCCTTCGGCGCCGCTTTTGGACGATTCGTTGACCACTGACTTTCAGTCACTGGCGGATCAAGAATCGATCGGCGGCCTCTCAGGGTCGGGCCTGGACGGTCTTTCCCGGCCGGAAGCGGAAAAGCCCGTCAGTATAGCCCGGACCTGGTTGTCGTCACATCAGGTCTGTCGCGCAGGCTGTGGCGACCGGGGTGCAGCCCACAGTCGCGGGGTTCGTCACGACGGCAACGCCCGGTAACATCACTGCCCATGCCGCAGCGCTGGTGACCCGGGCCCTGGGTCTGAGGCCTCGCCGGGACCCCGTCCATGCACCCAGCGCTTCCCTGGATCCTCGCTTCCCTGTCCGTCCTGCTGCTGAGCGCTGCTGCCGTGTTGTGGTGGCGGGCAAAGCGCAAGCCGCGTCTGCAGCCGCTGCCGACCGAATGGACCCTGACGGCGCGCCCGGTCTTCAGTACCGACGAACGCCGTGTCTACCGGCAACTGCGCGAGGCCCTGCCGCACCACATCGTGCTGTCCAAGCTGCCGCTGGTGCGCTTCTGCCAGCCGACCGACCCGCAAGAAGTGCGCTACTGGTACGACCTGCTGGGCGCCACCCATGTCACCTTCGCCATCTGCAGTGCCAACGGCCGCGTACTGGCGGCCATCGACCTGGACAACGAGCGCAGCGGCTCGCGCCGCGCCTTGCAGATCAAGCAGTCGGTGCTGGCCGCCTGCCGCGTGCGTTACCACCGATGTTCGGTGGACCGGCTGCCCACCATCCCCGAACTGCAGTTGCTGGTGCCACAGAGTCAGAGCGCCGCGCGCGGCCCGCAAGCTGCGCCGAGCGCGGCGAAGCTGCGCGATACGCTCAGTGGCGCGGCGACGTCGCGCCGGCGCGAACGCACCACCCTGTGGCAGGACAGCGGTTTCATGCAGGACAGCTTTTTCGGCCCCGAGGCGCGCAGCGACTTCGCCACCAGCAGCTTCGGCAACCAGCGCCCGGGCATGTCGGTGCGTGAACCGCCCCCGGGCGTTGACGACACCGGCGGCGTGGTGGTGGACACGCCCGGCCCGCGTGTGCGGCATTGACCGCGACACCACCCCCGTCCAACGCGGGCGCCAGGGTCGCCCCGGTCGCGGGCTATGGTGACCTGACGCCCGACGAGGTGCTGCGCGCGCTGGACGCCGTGGGCCTGCGCGGCGACGGCCGCATCCTGCAGTTGAATTCCTACGAGAACCGCGTCTTCCAGCTTTTCCTGGAGACGCCGTATGACGGCCACGGCGCGGTGGTCGCCAAGTTCTACCGCCCAGGGCGATGGAGCGACGCGCAGATCCTGGAGGAGCACACCTTCGCACTCGAGCTGGCCGCCGCCGAGGTGCCCGTGGTGCCGCCGCTGGTGCTGAGCGCCCTGCCCGCCGACGAGGCGGCAGGCATGGTGCTGCGCGGCGAGCCGCCAACCCTGGCCGTGCTGCCCGGCGGCCCCGCGGGCGCGCCGCACCGGCTGGCCGTGGCTGCGCGCAGCGCCGGGCGCGAACCCGAACTCGACGACCCCCAGGTGCTGCGCCAGCTGGGCCGCTTCATCGGCCGGCTGCATGCCGTGGGCCGGCGGCGGCCCTTCGTGCACCGCCACCACCTCGACCCCCGCAACGACGGCCGGCGCGCGCTGGCCCTGCTGCTGGACGGGGGTTTCGTCAGCGACGCGGAGCGGCCGGCCTGGCAGGCGGCCGCATCGACCGCCATGGACCGCGTGCAGGCCCGCTTCGACACCGTCGGCCCGGTCCAGAGCCTGCGCCTGCATGGCGACTGCCACCCCGGCAACGTGCTATGGCGGCATGAAGGTGAAGGCGCCGGGCCGCATGTGGTCGACCTCGACGACGCCATGCAGGGCCCCGCGGTGCAGGACTTGTGGATGCTGGTCTCGGGCGACCACACGACCATGGCGCGGCAGCTGAATGTGCTGCTGGAAGGCTACGAGCAGTTCAGCGACTTCGACGACCGCGAGCGCGCGCTGATCGAGCCACTGCGCACCCTGCGCATGCTGCGCCACAGTGCCTGGCTGGCCGCCCGCTGGCACGACCCGACGTTTCCACGCCACTTCCCGGACTTTGGCAGCGCCGCTTACTGGAGCCAGCAGACGGCGCAACTGCGCGAGCAGATCGAGCTGATGGACCGGTTGAGCGGGACCGGTTGAGCGGGACGGACTGAGCGGGACGGATTGAGCAAAACCGGCTGAGCGAGACTGAAAGTTCGGCGCCGGGAAGCCGACCTGCCAGCCTGACCGGGGCGCTTTGCAGCGCGCCCCGCATGCGAGCTTCAGCCCACCAGCAGCGCGTTCACCCGCCGCACGTAAGCGGCAGGGTCCTCCAGGTGCCCACCTTCGGCCAGCAGGGCCTGGTCGAGCAGGATGTGGGCGTAGGCCTCGAAACGCTCGCTGCCCTCGGCCGAGTCCAGCTTCTTCACCAGCGCGTGCTCGGCATTGATCTCCAGGATCGGCAGCGAGGGCGGTGCCGCCTGCCCGGCCTGCTTCATCAGCCGTGCCAGGTGGCCGCTCATGTCGCCGTCGTCCACCACCACGCAGGCGGGTGAATCGACCAGCCGGGTGGTCACGCGCACGTCCTTGACACGGTCCTTCAGTGTCGCCTTCAGGCGCTCGATCAGCGGCTTCAGCGCCTCGGCCGTGGCCTCGGCGGCCTTCTTCTCTTCTTCGTCCTGCAACTGACCCAGATCGACGCCGCCCTTGGCCACGCTCTGCAGCGGCTTGCCATCAAATTCGTGCAGGTGGCTCAGCATCCACTCGTCCACGCGGTCGACCAACAGCAGCACCTCGATGCCCTTCTTGCGGAAGATCTCCAGCTGCGGGCTGCTCTTGGCCGTGGCCAGGTTGTCGGCGGTGATGTAGTACAGGGACTCCTGGCCCTCTTTCATGCGGCCGACATAGTCGCTGAAGCTGACGCCGCTGTCGGCCGTGGTGCTGGCAAAGCGCAGCAGCTTGGCCAGGCGTTCCTGGTTGTTGTGGTCTTCGCCGACGCCTTCCTTCAGCACCGCGCCGAACTGTTCCCAGAAGGCGGCGTACTTGTCCTTCTGGTTCTCCGCCACGTCTTCCAGCATGCCCAGCACCTTCTTCGTGCTGCCCTCGCGGATGGCCTTGACGTCGCGGCTTTCCTGCAGCAGTTCGCGGCTGACGTTCAGCGGCAGGTCGGCGCTGTCGATCACGCCCTTGACGAAGCGCAGGTACACCGGCATCAGCGCCTCGGCGTCGTCCATGATGAAGACGCGTTTCACATACAACTTGACGCCGCCGCGCTTGTCGCGATTCCACAGATCGAAAGGCGCCTTGGCCGGTACATACAGCAGCTGCGTGTACTCGGTGCGGCCTTCCACCCGGTTGTGGGTGTAGGCCAGCGGTGCGTCCTGGTCGTAGCTGATCTGCTTGTAGAAGTCCTGGTACTGCTGGTCGGTGATGTCGCTCTTGGCACGTGTCCACAGCGCTGCAGCCTTGTTCACCGGCTCCCACTCTTCGGTCGTGACCTGCTCGTTCTTCTCGCTGTCCCAGGTCTGCTTCTGCATCAGCACCGGCAGGCTGATGTGGTCGCTGTACTTGCCGATGATGCTCTTGAGCTTCCAGGCAGAAAGAAACTCTTCCTCGCCCTCGCGCAGATGCAGGATGACGTCGGTGCCGCGCTCGGCGCGCTCGATGGCCTCGACCTCGAAGTCACCGGTGCCCTCGCTGCTCCAGCGCACACCCTCGGCCGCCGGGGCGCCGGCGCGGCGGGTCTCCACCGTCAAGCGGTCAGCGACGATGAAGCCACTGTAGAAGCCGACGCCGAACTGGCCGATCAGGTTGGCGTCCTTCTTCTTTTCGCCTTCCAGCTTGGCCATGAACTCGCGCGTGCCGCTCTTGGCGATGGTGCCGAGGTGGGAAATGGCCTCTTCGGCGCTCATGCCGATGCCGTTGTCGCGGATGGTCAGCGTCTTCTTCTCGGTGTCGAACCAGACCCGCACTTCAAGATTGGGCGCGTCCTCGAACAGTTCGGGCCGGTCCAGGGCCTCGAAACGCAGCTTGTCGCAGGCGTCCGAGGCGTTGGAGACCAGCTCGCGCAGGAAGATCTCCTTGTTGCTGTAAAGCGAGTGGGTGACGAGGTGCAGGATCTGCTTGACCTCGGCCTGGAACGACAGGGTTTGCTTGTCCATGGGCGGTTCGGGCTTGTCTGAAGGATGAATGACGGAGGGATGCATTCGGGGCGCGACCGAAAGCAACGGGTGCAGCGGGTGCAGCGGGTGCAACGATTTGCCGCGAGGGCGGGAGCTGGGGCCGCGGCCGGCGGTTTCAAGGCCTGGCCCGACCCTGGAACCGATGACCGCAGCCTACAGCGTGGCCGTGCAGCGCACGCCCACGGGCAGATCACCTTTCGGGTTGGGCAATTCCAGCCGCACGCGGAAGGTGCCGCTGGCACTGTCGACGACCTTGTCCACCACCTTGACGGTGGCGCGGTAGGTGCCGGTGAAGGGCGCCTCGGGCGTGACCACGACCACGGCCCCGGTCTTGACGCGCCCGTACTGCGCCACCGGCAGCACGATGTCCACGCGCAACGGGTCGATCTGTGCCAGCTTCAGGATGGCCGGGGCGTTGTCGCCGGTCTGCGGCATCTCGCCGCTGTTCTGCAGCCTTTCGATGACGACGCCGTTGACGGGGCTGAAGATGGAAAAGCGTGCCACCGAGGCCTGCAGTTGCGCCGCCTCCAGCCGCGCCAGCTCACGCGCGTCGCGCGCCTGGCGCAGGTCGGCCTCGGCGATGCGGGTCTCGGCCAACGCATCGTCGCGGTCCTGGGCGGCGATGAATTTTTCGCTCAGCAACTGGTCACGCCGTTTCAATCGTTCTGCGGCGTTGTTCATTCGCGCGGTGGCCGACTGCATCGCCCCTTCCATCACCGATCGGTAGCGGGCCACGGACAGAGCCGCCTGCTCGACGCTGGCGTCCAGGCTCACCAGCAGCTGGCCCTTGCGCACCACCGTGCCGCGGTCCACATGCACGGTGACGATGGGTGCGGCCACGGCGCTGCGCAATTCGATGCGCTGCGTGGGCTCGATCAGGCACTGGTTGACGG
>JBBSCX010000047.1:0-15029 GCA_038249905.1 Burkholderiales bacterium | reverse complement strand
TGCGCTGGTTCGGCGACCTGGTCAAGGGCGCGCTGGCGGGCAGCATCCGCGACTACACGCTGGTCACACACTGGGACGCGACCGTGCAACTGCGCGACCTGGACGGCGCGGGCTTTGCCGACAACCCGGACGAGGTCATCAACTACGTCGAGAACCACGACAACCAGACACTGTTCGACGTCAATGCCTACAAGTTGCCGGTCGGCACCAGCGCCGAGGACCGCGCGCGTGTGCAGCACCTGGGCAGTGCCATCGTTGCGCTGAGCCAGGGCGTGGCCTACTTCCACGCCGGCCAGGACATCCTGCGCAGCAAGAGCCTGGACCGCAACAGCTACGACAGCGGCGACTGGTTCAACCGCCTGGACTGGACCTACGGCGACAACAACTTCGGCGTCGGCCTGCCGCGCGCCGCCGACAACGGCGACAACTGGGACGTGATGCGGCCCATCCTGGCCAACGCGGCGATCAAGCCCGCGGCGGCGCAGATCGCCTGGACCCGCGACGCCTTCCGCGACCTGGTCAAGATCCGCGCCGGCACCACGCTGCTGCGCCTGCGCACCGCCGACGACATCAGGACACGGCTGCGTTTTCACAACCTAGGCAGCGCTCAGGTGCCCACCGTATTGGTGGGGCATGTCGACGGCAACGGCTACGTGGGCGCCAACTACCGCGAGTTGGTGTACTTCATCAACGTCGGCACCACGGCCGAGACGCTGACGATCGGCGACCTCGCGGGCAAGGCCTTCCAACTGCACCCGGTGCACCGTGCCGTGGGCGCGGCCGACCAGCGTGCGGCCACGCAGGCGGCGGTGAATACAGCCAGCGGCGCCTTCACGGTGCCAGCGCGCACGGCGGTGGTGTTCGTGGTGAACTGAGGCGGAGCCCGGGCCGGGTCGCAGGCCGGCGCCTTCGAGCGCCGCTTATGCTGGCCCCATGCGCAACCTGTTCGGCGGCTTGGTGCGGGACGCATCACTTTCCGCCATCGTCGCCGGCTTCGTCGCCGTGCTGGTGGGCTTCACCAGTTCGGTCGTGATCGTGTTCCAGGCTGCGGCGGCCCTGGGCGCCACGCCGGCCCAGACGGCGTCGTGGATCTGGGCCCTGGGCCTGGGCATGGGCCTGACCAGCCTGGGCCTGAGCCTGTGGTTTCGCCAACCGGTCCTGACGGCCTGGTCGACCCCGGGCGCGGCCCTGCTGGTGACGGCCGGCGCGGGTGTGCCCATGGCCGAGGCGGTGGGCGCCTTCATGGTCTGTGCCCTGCTGATCACCCTGGCCGGTGTCAGCGGCCTGTTCGCCCGGTTGATGGACCGCGTGCCGCAGTCGCTGGCGGCAGCCCTGCTGGCGGGGGTGCTGGCGCGGTTTGCCATCGACGCCTTCGCGGCGCTGCAGCGCGAGTTCACGCTCGTCTTCATCATGTTGCTGGCCTACCTGCTGGGCCGGCGCCTGTGGCCGCGGTATGCGGTGCCGGGGGTGCTGGCGGTGGGCATTGGCGTCGCGGCAGGGCGCGGGCAGTTGCGGCTGGCCGAGGTCGACTGGGCGCTGGCCACGCCCGTGTTCACGCTGCCGGTGTTCAGCCTGGCCGCGTGCATCGGCATCGCATTGCCGCTGTTTGTGGTGACGATGGCGTCGCAGAACCTGCCCGGAGTTGCGGCCCAGCGCGCGGCGGGCTACGACACGCCGGTCTCGCCCGTCATCGCCACCACCGGCGTGGCGACATTGCTGCTGGCGCCTTTCGGTGGCTTTGCGCTGAACCTGGCGGCCATCACCGCGGCCATCTGCATGGGCCGAGAAGCCCATGAAGACCCGGCGCGGCGCTACATCGCGAGCGCCGCTGCGGGCGTTTTCTACATCGCTGTCGGCCTGCTGGGCGCGGCCGCGGTGGGTCTGATCGCTGCCTTTCCCACCGCCCTGGTGCTGGCGGTGGCCGGATTCGCCTTGCTGGGCACCATCGGCGGCGGGCTGGCGCTGGCGATGCGCGACGAGCGCAGCCGCGAGCCGGCGCTGATCACGTTTCTCGTCACCGCCAGCGGGCTGTCGCTGTGGGGCGTGGGCGCGCCCTTCTGGGCCGTCGTGGCCGGGGCTTTGGCGATGGCTGTGCAACACTGGCGCCCCATCAAGAAGGGGCCTTGAAGCCGGCAGCGGCGCGGGGCCAGAGCGCACCATGGACCTGCTGTTTGTCGCCGACCCGCTGGAGTCCTTCAAGACCGCCAAGGACACCACGTTCTCGATGATGCGCGAAGCGGCGGCCCGCGGCCACCGGCTGATGGCCTGCGAGCCGAAAGACCTGCGCTGGTTGCGTGGTGAACCGGTGGTCGGCTTCGTGCGCGACATCGCCCTGACGGGCGACGACAAGCATTGGTTCAGCGCCGCGCAGACCGCGCCCGACGAGCGCATGCAGCCGCTGCGCGAGGTCGGCGCGGTCGTCATGCGCAAGGATCCGCCCTTCGACAGCGAGTACTTCTACGCCACCCACCTGCTGGGCCAGGCCGTGCACGAGGGTGCCCGTGTCTTCAACAGCCCGCAGGCCCTGCGCGACCACCCCGAGAAATTGGCGATCCTGGAGTTTCCGGAGTTCATCGCGCCGACCCTGGTGACCCGCGATGCGGATGACATCAAGCGCTTCCACGCCGAGCACCACGACATCATCCTGAAGCCGCTGGACGGCATGGGCGGCATGGGCATCTTCCGCGTCGGCCCCGACGGCCTGAACCTGGGCAGCATCACCGAGACCCTGAACCGCAACGGCGCGCAGACGGTGATGGTGCAGAAGTACCTGACGGCAGTCAGCGAAGGCGACAAGCGCGTACTGGTGATCGGCGGCGTGCCCGTGCCGTTTGCGCTGGCGCGCATTCCGCAGGGCAGCGAGATCCGCGGCAATCTGGCCACGGGCGGCAAGGGCGTCGCCATGCCGCTGACCGTGCGTGAACGCGAAATCGCCGAGGCCCTGGGCCCGGTCCTGGCGGCCCGCGGCCTGATGCTGGTCGGGCTGGACGTCATCGGTGGGCACCTGACCGAGATCAACGTCACCAGCCCGACCGGCTTCCAGGAAATCAACAAGCAGACCGGGCATGACGTCGCCCGGCAGTTCGTCGATGCGTTGGAGGCCGCCTGCGCATGACCACCCAGCTTGCAGCCCGACCACGCGCGAGGGCGACCGCCAAGAAGCTTCCCTCAGCGCCGTCATCGTCATCAGCGGCCTCAGTGCCGTCAGCGTCCCCCGCGCTGTCGTCGCCGACCGCCGCCCTGCACGCCCTGCTCGACGACGGCGCGCGCTTTGCGCCGCAGGACGCCGACGGCCTCAGCAACCACCTGCCGATGGCGCTCGACGCCCTGCATGCGCTGGGCGCTTCGGCCTTGCGGCTGCAGACCTTCGCCGCGGCGCAGGTGCCGCGACTGCAGCCCGTGCCCGCGCCCGAACCCTGGCCGGCCGGCGACGCCTGGGCCCCCGCCCTGGGCCAGGCCGGGGCCTGGCCGCGCTACCGCTGGCTGTTCCGCAGCTGGCTGCTGCACGAAGGCGCGCAGGACGTGCTGAACCAGGTGCTGCCACGCTTGTTGGCCGGCAGCGGCGCGGCCGCCTTCCATGGCCTGCTGCGCACGGCGCACGCCGTGCACGCCGGCCACGCGGGTGAGATCGCCGACGGCCTGGCCACCTGGGCCGCCGCCTGGACGCCGCTGGGCGCTGCGCTGGACCCCTTGCTGGGCACCGTGGTGGGCACCGCAGTGGGCACCGCAGTGGGCACAGTACGGGGCAAAGTCCTTGGTTCGGCCCGGGCCCCGTCCGGCGACGACGCCGATCTGCTGCATGTGCTGCGCCGCCTTCAGGGCGCGGTGCCGGGGCCGCTGCCCGCGGCCGATCTGATCGTGACGCGCATGCAGGCGGTGTCGGCGATGCCGGGCTTCGACGCGGCCGTGCAGCGCCTTGCCTTGCCCACCCTGGCCGACGCCGGCCCCGATCTGAAGGCGGCACAGGCGACCGCCGACGCCCTGCTGCAGCCACTGGCGCGCACGGCCGCGGCCCTGTATGCGCAGCACGGCAACTTCACCGTGCTGCATCTCGTGACGGCCACGCTGGCCCTGCGCCGCCTGCTGCCCTTCGTCGACGACCGGGGCTTGGCATTGCGCGGCGCCTGGCGTGCCTGGGCCGCGGCCTTCCTGGCCAGCGGCGTGCCCTTGCCTCGCCCCACACAAGGCGCCATCGCGGGCGCGTCACCGGGCGACGATGTCCAGGTGCCCGCCTGGCGCAGCCTGTTGCCGCGCGCCCGGGCCAGCGATGACGCCCACGTCGTGAAGCTTGCGGCGGCCTGCCGCGAGGCCGAGGGTCTGTGGGGCGGCAGCGTCTGGCGAGCCGCTGTCGCCCGCGTCCTGCAGGGCTGACGACGCGCCGGCGCGGGCGTGCCGCCACGCGCTCCGCCATACCGCGTTGTGGCGCGGACGCAGATCAAGCATCCGCTGTGCGGTGGATCGTTGGCAGGTAACGGTCCTTCTATGCTCATGGGCGACGCCGCCAGCGCGGTCCGACACCGGGCCGCCGCAGCGTCCAAACCCACTCCACGGAGGTACAGATGAAAAAGACAAGCATGGCCGCTTTCGGCCTTTCCCTGCTGGCGGCGACCGGCCTGGTGCATGCACAGGCACAAGCACAGGACCGCGGCGGCTACCTGCTGGGCGCTTTCGGCAAGTCCAGTTACAACATCGACTGCGAGGGCTTCCGCCAGTGCGACAAGTCCGGCAGCATGACCAAGGTGGTGGCCGGTTACCGCATGAACCAGGGCTTGGCCATCGAGGGCGTGGCCATGAACTTCGGCAAGGCCACCGCCGCGGACTCTGGCGTCGATGTCGACGCCAAGATCACCGCCTACGGTGTCGGCGCGGCGCTGATGTTCGACATGACACCGCAGTTCGGTGGCGTGTTGCGCCTGGGCGCGGCCAGTGTGAAGGCCACGGCCACGGGGCGCGGCTTCGGCATCACCGTCAGCGAGTCCGAGACCAAGATCAAGCCCTACTACGGCATTGCGCTGGCCTACCGGTTCTCGAAGGCGGTGTGGTTCGAGGCCGGCTATGACGGCACCAGCGGCGAGATCGAGGGTGACTCGGGCCGTGTCACCGGCTTGTCGCTGGGCGTGGGTTTGCGCTTCTGACGCGGTACGTCCGGGGCGCGCCCTGAAACACCCCGAGCCGGCGGCGACAATGCCCGCATGGCCCTGCTGACCCTCTCTGACGCCCACCTCGCCTTCGGCCATGTGCCTCTGCTGGACGGCGCCGCGCTGTCGCTCGAAGGCGGTGAGCGTGTCGCGCTGATCGGCCGCAACGGCGCCGGCAAGTCCAGCCTGCTGAAAGTGCTGGCCGGCCTGGACAAGCCCGACGACGGCATCCTGCAGCTGCAGACCGGCCTGCGCCGCGTGTACGTGGCGCAGGAACCGGTGTTTGCGCCCGGTCTCAGCGTCTTCGATGCCGTGGCCGAGGGTGTGGCCGAGGCCCGCGTGCTGCGCGAACGCTTCGAGCAGCACCTGCCCGGCGACGACCTCGATGCGATGCAGACGCGCATCGAGGCCCTGGACGGCTGGACCTGGGAGCAGCGTGTCGAGCAGTCCTTGCAGCGCCTGGCGCTGGCCGGCGATGCAGCCGTGGATGCCCTGTCCGGCGGCATGAAGAAGCGCGTCGCCCTGGCCCAGGCCCTGGTGGCCGCACCCGACCTGCTGCTGCTGGACGAGCCCACCAACCACCTCGACATCGCGGCCATCGAATGGCTGCAGGACCTGCTGGTGAACTGGCGCTCCGGCGACCGCGGCGGTGGCGCCGGGGGTGCCGGCGCGCTGGTGCTGATCTCGCACGACCGGGCCTTCATCGACGCCGTGGCCACGCGCATCGTCGAACTCGACCGCGGACAGTTGCGCAGCTACCCCGGCCGCTTTGCCGAGTTCGAGGCGTACAAACTACGCGAACTCGAAAACGAGGCCCTGGCCGCCGCCCGCGCCGACAAACTGCTGGCGCAGGAAGAGGTGTGGGTGCGCCAGGGCGTCGAGGCCCGCCGCACCCGCAGCGTCGGCCGGGTGGCGCGGCTGCAGCGCCTGCGCGCCGACCGCGCCGAGCGCCGCGACCGCGTCGGTCAGGTGCGGCTGGAACTGGCGGCGGGCGCGGCCCCGGGCAAGATCGTCGCCGAGCTCAGCGATGTGGGCATGGGCTTCGGGGACAAGCGCCTGATCGAGGGCTTCAGCACCACCATCCTGCGCGGCGACAAGGTCGGCCTGATCGGCCCCAACGGCAGCGGCAAGACGACGTTGCTGAAGCTGATCCTGGGCGAACTCGAGCCCACCAGCGGCAAGGTGCGGCGCGGTACCCGGCTGCAGGTGGCCTACTTCGACCAGATGCGCGCCGGCCTGAAGCTGGACGCGACCCTGGCCGACACCATCAGCCCGGGCAGCGAGTGGATCGAGATCGGCGAGGGGCCGAAGGCGACGCGCAAGCACGTCATGAGCTACCTCACCGACTTCCTGTTCTCGCCGGCGCGCGCCAATTCGCCGGTGCGCACGCTGTCGGGCGGCGAGCGCAACCGCCTGCTGCTGGCGCGGCTGTTTGCGCTGCCGGCCAATGTGCTGGTGCTGGACGAGCCGACCAACGACCTCGACATCGACACGCTGGAACTGCTGGAAGAGCTCTTGCAGTCCTACGCGGGCACCGTGTTCCTGGTCAGCCACGACCGGCGCTTTCTCGACAACGTCGTTACCAGCACCATCGCCTGGGAGGGCGACGCGGCCTGGGGCGGGCGGCCCGGCCTGTGGCGCGAATACGAAGGCGGCTACGAGGACTGGCAGCAGCAACGCGAGCGGTCCCGCAAGCTGGCGCTGGCGGCGGCCGTGGCGCCGACTGCCGCAGCTGCAAACCCGACCAAGTCGGTCACGTCGAACGCCTCATCGGCAACCGCGAAGTCAGCGCCTGCTCCGGCCGCCGCCCGCGTCAAATTGAGCTACAAGGAACAGCGCGAGCTGGAAGCCCTGCCCGCCCGCATCGAGGCGCTGGAAGCCGAGCAGGCCGCGCTGTCGGCCCGGCTGGCAAGCCCCGAGCTGTATGCCAAGGAGCCGCAGCGCGTGGCCGAACTGCACGCCCGCCACGCCGCCATCGACGACGAGTTGCTGCGGGCCATGGAGCGCTGGGAAGGGCTGGGGAGCCGCTGACAAGCCTGCGGCGCGCCACCGGCCGCACCGGTGGTGCTCAGCCCTTGTCGTTGGTCCAGCCTTCGTTGGTCGCTGCCGGATGTGAACGGCTGACCATCAGCCCGGCCTGCAGGTACAGGCCGTTGAGCAGGCGCGAGGCGCGGGCCAGGTCGAAGCCGGGCCAGCTGGCGATCTCGCGGATGTTGGTGGTCTCGCGGCGCAATTTGGCCACCGCCACCTTCAGCGAGTCGCTGAGGGCGAGCACGCTCAGGTCCATGCCCGGGGCAATGCGGTAGGCGGCGCTGCCGGCGATCTCGGGCAGCAGGGCTTCGCGGGCGCCGCGCAATGCCAGTTCCCACAGCACCGGGCCCAGCGGTGCGACGCGGTTGCGTGCCGCGGCCAGGCCGCTGGCGACATCGGCCGGCGGGCGCAGGATGGCGGGCTCGACCTGCAGCACGCGCAAATCATCCAGGCGCCCGGCCATCACCTGCGCCATGGGCAGCGGGCAGTGCACCAGGCGTTCGTCCGGAAACACCGTGAGCGGCAATACCAGGCGGCCGTGCTCCAGGTGCACCACCAGGCGACGGCCATGGCGCACGGCAGCGGCCATCACTTCGAGCACCTCCATCCCGGCCGCGCCGTCATCGAAACGGCGCAGGTCCTGCATCAGCGACGGGTTCAGCTGCGACACGCGGCTGACAGCCCCGGGCGGGGCGCTGGCTTCGCGCGGCACCGCGCCGGACAGGTAACGCCGGAAGTCGCTGGCGCGCAACAGGTCGGCCTTGTCGGTGGGCAGGGTGGACTGGAACAACATGGTGCGGAGGGGGGAGGGCCGTCGGTGGCGCGTCGGACTTATTTGAACCCGGCCACGTGACGACTCGCACCGGCCGGACGGATTTCAGGTGTTTCCGGATGTACGCAGATGCTCTACGCAGATGCCGCGGTGGTGGATGCAGCCGCCTCTGCAGCCCCTGCAGGCCTTGGTGCCCTGCGGAGCCGCTGGCCTAGACTGGTGACATGAACCTGTCCCAGCCCGAGCCCGGCGAGCGTGAGGTGCGCCAGGGTCTGGCGCTGGGTTTCCTGGGCGTGGTGATCTTCGCCATGACATTGCCGATGACGCGCCTGGCCGTCGGCGACGTCTCGGCGCCGCAGCTGTCACCGGCCTTCGTCACTGCCGGCCGCGCCGCGGTGGCGGGGCTGCTCAGCGTCGTCTGGCTGCTGGCAATGCGCGCGCCCTGGCCGGCCCGGCGCCATGTGCCGGCGCTGGCGCTGTGTGGCGCCGGCACGGTGATCGGCTTTCCCTTCCTGCTGGCGCTGGCGCTGCGCCAGGTGGACGCCATGCACGCCGCCGTCGTCACCGGCGTGCTGCCGCTGGGCACGGCGGTGGTGGCGGCGCTGGTATTGCGGCAGCGGCCATCGGCCGGCTTCTGGGCTTGCGCGCTGGCGGGTTGCGGCCTGGTGCTGGGTTTTGCCGCCTGGGCCGGCGGTGGTGCGCTGTCGGCCGCCGACGGCCTGCTGCTGGCGGCCGTGTTGTCGACCTCGATCGGCTATGTCGCCGGTGCCCGCGTGTCGGCCGAATTGCCGGCGCAGCAGGTGATCTGCTGGGTGCTGGTGGGGGCGCTGCCGCTGACCGTGCCGGTGGCGCTGTGGTGCTGGCCCGATGCGGCCGCACGCGCCCTGGTGGGTGCCCCGGCCTGGGGTGGCTTTGCCTATGTGTCGGTGTTCTCGATGTGGCTGGGCTTTTTCGCCTGGTACCGCGGGCTGGCACTGGGCGGGGTGATGCGCGTCAGCCAGGTGCAGTTGCTGCAGCCCTTTCTGGCACTGCTGTTCGCGGTGCCGGTGCTGGGCGAGGTGCTGGAGCCGGTCACACTGGGCTTTGCGCTGGCCGTGATCGGCGTGGTCGTGCTGGGCCGCCGCATGGCGGTGGGCGCGCCGTCACCCCGTTGAGTGATCTGGACAAGGAGACAACGATGCCCTGGACCCTGGCCCGCCGCGCCGCGCGCATGCACCCCTCGACCATCCGCGAGCTGCTGAAGATCGCGACCGCCGTCGCCGCGCTGGGTGCTGTGCTGCAGGCGGCCATGTCGGCCGCACCCGTGACGGCAGGACAACCTGACGTCCTGACGTCCTGATGCTTCGGCGTGCGGAACATAAAACTGCTGGCTGCGACCCGATGAACGCCCTTGCGATCACCCCCACCCCCACCACCCGACGTTTCCACCAACTCGACGTCTTCAGCGCCGTGCCGCTGAAGGGCAACCCGCTGGCGGTGGTGCATGGCGCGCAAGGCTTGTCGGACGACAGCCTGGCCGCCTTCGCGCGCTGGACCAACCTGTCCGAGACCACCTTCCTGCTGCCGCCGACATGGCCCGGCGCCGACTACCGCGTGCGCATCTTCACGCCCGGCGGTGAACTGCCCTTCGCCGGCCACCCGACGCTGGGCAGCTGCCACGCCTGGCTGGCTGCGGGCGGGCAGCCGTGTGAGCCTGGCACCGTGGTGCAGGAATGTGGCGTCGGTCTGGTGCCCATCCGTCGCGATGCTGCGCACCCGGCGCGGCTGGCTTTCGCGGCGCCGCCGTTGCGTCGCAGCGGACCGCTGGACGAACCGCTGCTGACACGCATCGCCGCCGGCCTGGGCCTGATGCGCGCCGAACTCGTCGGACATCAGTGGGTCGACAACGGCCCCGGCTGGTGTGCGGTGATGCTGCGCGATGCGGCCCGGGTGCTGGCGGTGCGGCCGGACTGGGCGCTGCTGGGCGACCTCAAGCTGGGTCTCGTCGGGCCGCAGGCCGAGGGCGCCGATACGCAGTTCGAGGTGCGTGCCTTCGTGCCCACGCTGGGCGTGCCCGAGGACCCCGTCACCGGCAGCCTCAACGCAGGGCTGGCGCAGTGGCTGATCGGCGTCGGTTTGGCGCCGCCGCGTTATGTCGCCGCCCAGGGCGCGGCACTCGGCCGGGCCGGGCGCGTCTACATCGACCAGGACGGCGCCACGGTGTGGGTCGGCGGCGATGTCTGCGGCTGCATCGAAGGCACGGTGACACTCGCGGCATGAACGTCACGCTGGATCATCTTGTGGTGGCCGCGGCCACGCTGGACCAGGGCGTGGCCTGGTGCCTGGCCACGCTGGGTGTCGAGCCCGGCCCCGGTGGCCGTCACGCACTGATGGGCACCCACAACCGGTTGCTGAAGATCTCGACCGAGGCCTGGCCGGACTGCTATCTGGAGATCATCGCCATCGACGCCGCGGCGCCGCCACCGGGCCGCGTGCGCTGGTTCGGGCTCGACGACCCGGCATTGCAAGCCGACCTGACCGCGCAGGGCCCGCGGCTGGTGCACTGCGTGGCCCGCAGCCCGCAGCTGGACATGCACCGCTGGGGGCTGATGACGGTGGGCTGCGCGCCGGGCAATCCGGTGCGCGCCGGGCGTGACACGCCGCTCGGGCGGCTGGAATGGGAGATCCTGCTGCGCGACGACGGACGCACAGAGTGCGGCGGTGCACTGCCGACACTGCTGCAATGGCATGGCCGCCATCCAGCCATCGACATGCCGCCAACTGGCGTGCAGCTGAAGTCGCTGCAACTGGCCGGGGTGCCGGCGCGCGCCCGCGATGTGCTGCGACTGCGCAGCGTCCAGGTACTGTCCGAACGCGAGGCGGGCCAGCCTGCCTTGCGCGCGGTGCTCAACACGCCATTGGGCGAAGTGGTCCTGGACTCAGGCTGAGTGCTGCGGCGCCCCACCCGGGCGCCCTCGCATCACTGCGCCTGGTAATTGTCGTGGCAGGCCTTGCAGCTGGCGCCCACCGCACCCACGGCGACCTTGATCTGGTCGAGGTTGCCAGTCTTGGCCGCGACGTTGAGCTTGGCGATGTCCTCAGCCGTCTTGTTGGCGGCCGCGTCGAACTTGGCGCGTTCCTTCCAGATTTCGGGTTTGGCGCGTGTGCTGGCGACCATGTCGCTGCCGTCGATGAAGGCGATGTAGGGCAACCGGGACACGGCTTCCAGCACGGCGGCATCGGCAGCCGCCACCTTGGCGTCGAAGGGGATGCGACCATTGGCCATGCCGAACAGGCGCCCGACGTGGAAACCCTGCACCTGCATCACGCCCTGGCGGTACTTGACGGCAGCCTCGGCGTTGCGAAACTGCGCCTGGGCGGGCAATGTGGCGGCCATGCAGGCGGTGATCAACATCGCGGAAAACAGTCGCTTCATTCAGGTTTCTCCGTCTGGGGGGGTCGAGGGTGGCGCAGTGTAAGCAGGCCGGCTTGTCCCTGCGAGTCCCCGCGAGCCACGGCCGGCAGGCTGGCGCACACGGCGCCAACCCGGTTAAGGTTGCCCCCGCAATGAGTCTGACCGCCGCGACCGATCGTTCGTCCAGCCCATCCATGCCGGCACCCACACAGGCGGTGCGGGTGTGGGATCTGCCTACCCGGCTGTTCCACTGGCTGCTCACGCTGACCTTGATCGGCTCGGTCGTCAGCGCCAAGCTCGGCGGCAACGCGATGGTCTGGCACTTCCGCTTCGGCTACGTCGTGCTGGGCCTGCTGGCCTTCCGCGTGCTGTGGGGCCTGGTGGGCGGGCGCTGGTCGCGCTTTGCCAGCTTCGTCTACGGACCCACTGCGCTGCTGCGTTATGTGCGTGGCACGCCGATGCCTGGCGAGCGCTTCGACATCGGCCACAGCCCGCTGGGGGCGCTATCGGTCTTTGCGCTGCTGACCCTGCTGGCGTTGCAGGTGGCTACAGGACTGATCGGTGACGACGAGATTGCCAACATCGGGCCGCTGAACCGTCTTGTGGCCTTCGAGACGGGCATTGCCGCCACCGGCTGGCACAAGAGCTGGGGCCAGTGGCTGCTGCTGGGCGCGGTCGGGCTGCACGTGCTGGCCATCGTCATTTACCAACTGCGCCGCGTCGACCTGCTGCGCCCGATGTGGCATGGCGACAAGCCGCTGCCCGCGTCCACCCCGGCCAGTGCCGACGGGATGGCGCAATGGCTGCTGGCGCTGCTGCTGGCCGCGGCCTGTGCCGGCGGCGTGGCCTGGTTGGTGGCGATGCCGTGAGCACGCTCGGCCCCGACATCCAGATCGTGCAGGCCACGGGCGAATTGCAGATCGAGCTCGTCCGCGGCCTGTTCCGCGAATACGCCGAACTGCTGGGCGTGGACCTGTGCTTTCAGGGCTTCGATGCCGAACTGGCCGGTCTGCCGGGCGACTACGCGGCGCCTGGCGGCGCCCTGCTGCTGGCCCTGGTGGACGGTGAGCCGGCGGGCTGCGGCGCGCTGCGCCCGCTGCCCGAGGCCGACCACCCCGACGCCTGCGAGATGAAGCGCCTGTTCGTCAAGCGCGCCTTCCGCCGTTTCGGCCTCGGGCGCGCGCTGGCCCAGGCGCTGATCGAGCGCGCGGCCCAGGCCGGCTACCGCAGCCTGCTGCTGGACACGCTGGACGACATGGAAGCGGCGCGCGGGCTGTATGTCTCGCTCGGGTTCGAGGAAATACCGCCGTACTACTACAACCCGATGGCGGGCGCGCACTACCTGAAGGTCGATCTCGACGCGCCGGCATCGCGATGGTGAGGCGGTGCGCCGCCGAGGCTGAAATCGGCAGCGGCGGGGGCACCCGCATTGGGGCATCATCAAGGCCGCCCGGTATCGAGCCCGCACCCGCGCCCGCACCCGAACCCGGTCAGCCCCGTCCACCATGAACCCCTTCCGCCAACTGCTGCGCGCCGCCGGCGGGCAGACGCCACTGGGCACCTGGATCCAGTCCGCCAGCCCGCTGGTGGCCGAGGCCATCGGCCACGCCGGTTTCGACTGGGGCGTGGTGGACATGGAGCACAGCCCGCTGGACCTGGGCAGCGTCGTGGCCCTGCTGCAGGCCGTCGGCAACACGCGCCTGGTGCCGGTGCTGCGCGTGCCGGTGAACGAGCCGGTGATCGTCAAGCGGGTGCTCGACGCCGGGGCGCAGACCCTGCTGTTCCCGATGGTGCAAAGCGCGGCCGAGGCCCGCGCCGCCGTGGCTGCCACGCGCTACCCGCCCGAGGGCATCCGCGGCATGGCGGGCATGAGTCGCGCCAGCCGCTTCGGCACCGACACCGACTACCTGGCCCAGGCCAACGGCCGCGTCGGCGTGATCGTGCAGCTCGAATCGGTGGCTGCGCTCGAGGCCCTGGCCGCCATCGCCGAGGTGCCGGGGGTCGACGCCCTGTTCATCGGCCCGGCCGACCTGTCCGCCGACATGGGCCTGCCCGGCCAGACGATGCACCCGCGGGTGTTCGAACTGATGACGCAGGCCACCCGCCGGGCCAAGGCCCTGGGCACGCCCATCGGCACCCTGGGACTGAACCCCGAGCAGGTGACGCAGTACCGCGCCGCCGGTTTCGACTTCGTCGCACTGTCGTCCGACCTCGGTCTGCTGATGCACGGCGCGCGCAGCACACTGCACGCGCTGCGCGGCCAGGACAGCGTGGCCCAGGTGCACACCCTGGCCGGCGGCACGCAGACCGAGGCCACCTGAGGCCTTGCGCTTGCGTCCCGGACCTCGTCTCCTCTCGGCCGCCTGCGGTCGCCCATTGATTCACCCGGAACCCCAGCGATGACCGAGGCACTGCAACTCACCGCCGGCGCATTGCGCCTGGCCCTGCGCCCCGACCTTGGCGGCAGCATCGCCGGCCTGTGGCTGGATGACCTGCCGGTGCTGCGCAGCACCGAGCCCGCCGATCTGACGACGGCGCGAGCGTCGGCCTGCTACCCGCTGGCGCCCTATTCCAATCGGCTCGGCTACCGCCGCTTCCGCTGGGGCGGTCACGACCACACCACGCAGCCCAACTTCGGCAACGACAGCCCGCACTCGGTGCACGGTGTGGCCTGGCAGCGGCCCTGGACCGTGGTCTCTTCAAGCGCCTCTGAGGCCGAACTGCAGTACGTGCACGCGGCCGACGCCGACTGGCCTTTCGCCTTCAGCCTGCGCCAGCGCTTCGTGCTCACCCCGGACGCGCTGGAAATGCACTTCGTCTTCGGCAACCAGGCCGCCGAGCCGCAGCCCGTGGGCCTGGGCTGGCACCCGTACTTCCCCAAGCGCCACCGCAGCCGGCTGCACGTCGAACTGACCGACCGCTGGGAGAGCGACGCCAGCGGCCTGCCCACGCGACGCGTGCCGCAGCCGGGCATCGACGGCGACATCGCCCATCTGACCTTCGACCATTGCTTCGAGGGCTGGCGCGGCCCGGCGCGCATCCGCGACGAGAAGCTGTCGCTGCGCCTGAGTTCGTCGCTGCCCTACCTGGTGGTCTACACGCCCGCGCACCAGCCCTATTTCTGCGTCGAACCCGTCAGCCACGTCAGCAACGCCATCCACATGAGCGACCCGCTCGCGCATGGCCTCAAAGCCGTGTCGCCGGGCGCCGTGGTCGATGGCTGGATGAAGCTGGACGTGAGCCTGGTATGACTGCGAGCGCCGTGGCGCCTGCGATCACGGCGCTGCCAGCGCCGGCGGCGCAGCTGGGCGAGTCGCCCTTCTGGCACCCGAAGGAGGAGGCGCTGTACTGGGTGGACATTCCCGGCCGCGCCCTGCACCGCTGGCACCCGGGTCGCGCCGAGCACACGGGCTGGCCGCTGGACAGCGACCCCGGCTGCGTGACCCCGGCCCTCGACGGCAGCCTGCTGCTGCCCTTGCGTCGCGGCCTGGTGCGCTTCGACCCGGGCAGCGGCGCCATCACGCCGCTGGCCGATCCGCCCTACGACCCGGCGCACGAGCGCTTCAACGACGGCAAGGCCGACCCGCAGGGCCGCTTGTGGGTCGGCACCATCTTCGAGCCACGCACCCCGGCCAGCGCGGCGATGTACCGCTGGGCCGGCGGCCGGCTGCAGCGCATGGCCGGCGACGTCACC
>JBBSCX010000046.1:0-15058 GCA_038249905.1 Burkholderiales bacterium | reverse complement strand
GTGGCAGTGCGGCGCCGGGCTACAGCACGGGTGACGCCATCGCCGAGATGGAACGCCTGGCGGCGCAGCTGCCCGCCGGCTTCGGCTACGAATGGACCGGCATCACCCGCGAAGAGAAGCTGGCGGGCCGCCAGGCGCTGGTGCTGTACGGCTTCGCCATCCTGGCGGTGTTCCTGTGTCTGGCGGCGTTGTACGAAAGCTGGAGCGTGCCGTTCGCCGTCATCCTGGTGGTGCCGCTGGGGGTGCTGGGCGTGGTGCTGGCCACGCTGTTCCGTGGCTACGCCAACGACGTCTACTTCCAGGTCGGGCTGATCACCATCATCGGCCTGAGCGCGAAGAACGCGATCCTGATCATCGAGTTCGCCAAAGACCTGCAGGCCCAGGGCAAGAGCGCGGTGGACGCGGCGCTGGCAGCGGCGCACCTTCGCTTTCGCCCCATCGTGATGACCTCGCTGGCCTTCACACTGGGCGTGCTGCCGCTGTTTCTGGCCAGCGGTGCGGGTTCGGCCAGCCAGCGCGCCATCGGCACCGGGGTGGTCGGGGGCATGATCACCGGGCTGGTGCTGTCGGTGCTGTTCGTGCCCGTGTTCTTTGTCGTCGTGCGCCGCTTTTTCAAGGGCAGCGAAAGGCAGCGGCGTCGCGACGCGCAGGCCAACGAAGCCATCAACCTGAACCTGCCGGCCGAAGACCGTTGACGAGACACGCCATGACCTCACCCGACCACGCACCCGATCACGCCCCGGACAGCACACCCGACGACGGACCCGACGACGCACCCGAGCACTCAGTTGCTCGCCGATGCCATCGTTCACCGCGTCCCGCGACGCTGGGCGCCCTCGCAATGGCGGCCTTGATGTCGGCTTGCGGGCTGCTGCCGACGAACGAGCGGCCAGCCGCGCCCGTGGCCGCGTCCTTGGCCGATGCCTGGCCGACGGTCTCGAACACACCCTCCGCCACTGCCCTTGCCAAAGACGGCACCGCTGCCACCGACCTGGCCTGGGCCGACTTTCTGAACGACGCGCGCCTGCGTGCGCTGGTCGAGACGGCGCTGCTGCACAACCGCGACCTGCGCATCGCCACGCTCAACGTCGAGCAGGCGCGGGCGCTGTACGGGGTGCAGCGCGCCGACCGGCTGCCCAGCATCGGGGTCGGCATCAACGCCGACCGCGCGGCCAACGGCAGCCAGTACACCGCGGGCCTGTCGATGCCGAGCTTCGAGCTCGACCTCTTCGGCCGCGTCAAGAACCTTTCCGAAGCCGCATTGGCGCGATTTTTCGCCAGCGACGAGGGCCGTCGCACGGTGCAGCTCAGCCTGATCGCGGCGGTGGCCAATGCCGACCTGGCGCTGCGTGCCGACGACGAATTGCTGCGCGTGACGCAGCAGACGCTGGACTCGCGGCTGGAGCAATTGCGGCTGGTGACGCTGCGGGTGGATGCGGGGCTGTCGGCGGCGCCCGAGTTGCGGGCCGTCGAATCGCTGGTGGCCGGTGCCCGCGTCAGCCTTGCCGCATTGCAACGCCAGCGCGCGCAGGACCTGAATGCCCTGGTGCTGCTGCTGGGCCGCCCCCTGCCGGCCGACCTGCCGCCGGCCGCGCCGCTGGCCCAGTTGCAACTGGCCGAGGTGCCCGCGGGCGTGCCCTCAGAAGTATTGCTGCGTCGGCCCGACGTGCGCCAGGCCGAGCAGGCCCTGGTCGCCGCCAACGCCAACATCGGTGTGGCGCGCGCGGCCTTCTTTCCGCGCATTTCCTTGACCGCGCAACTGGGCACGGCCAGCAACGAGCTCTCGGGCCTGTTCAGCAACACGGCCTGGAGTTTTGGCGGCCAACTGCTGCAACCGCTGTTCGAGTCCGGTCGCAACCAGGCCAACCTCGAGGCCACACGCGCCGCACGCGACATCGCCGTGGCGCAGTACGAAAAGACGCTGCAGACCGCATTCCGCGAAACCGCTGATGCGCTGGCCGGTCGCGCTACGCTGGGCGAACAGCTGGCGGCGCAGCAGGCGCAGGCCGATGCCGAGGCGCAGCGCGTGGCGCTGGCCGAGTTGCTGTTCCAGGGTGGGCTGACGAACGCGCTGGACCGGCTGGATGCCGAGCGCTCGCTGCTGGCCGCACGCCAGGCCGTCGTGCAACTGCAACTGGCGCAACGCCAAAACGCGGTGTTGCTGTACCGCGTGCTGGGGGGTGGTGCAGGGCCGGGAGTGGGCGACAACACGGCCGCAAGCACGGCGGGCGCACCGGCTGGCGCACCGGCTGACGCCCGCGCTGCCCGCTTGCCCTGAACCGCAGCCATCCCGGAACACCCTAGGGCCGGCAGCGGGGTGGGCCCCGCCACAATCATCGGCGTGCCCCCATTGCCCCCATTGCCCAGGAGCCGGCCTTGACCGCCAACCCCACAGCGCCAACCCCGGTCGCCTACGCGTCCGACATCGAGATCGCGCAAGGCGCCAGCTTGCTGCGTGTCACCGACATCGCCCTGCACCGTCTGGGCATCGGCGACGAACACCTGGTGCCCTACGGCCACCACAAGGCCAAGATCTCGCTGCGCTACCTCGACACGCTGCGTGAACGGCCCGACGGCAAGCTGATCCTCGTCACCGCCATCAGCCCCACGCCGGCCGGCGAGGGCAAGACCACCACCACCGTGGGCCTGGGCGACGCGCTGAACCACATCGGCAAGAAGGCGATGGTGGCGCTGCGCGAACCTTCGCTCGGCCCCGTCTTCGGCCTCAAGGGCGGGGCGGCCGGTGGCGGCCATGCGCAGGTGGTGCCGATGGAAGACATCAACCTGCACTTCACCGGCGACTTCAGCGCCATCGCGCTGGCGCACAACCTGCTGTCGGCCACCATCGACAACCACATCCACCACGGCAATGCGCTGGGCATCGATGTGCGCCGCGTGAGCTGGAAGCGGGTGATGGACATGAACGACCGCGCATTGCGCGACATCACGGTCGGCCTGGGCGGGCCGGGCAACGGCTATCCGCGGCAGGACGGTTTCGACATCGTCGTGGCCTCTGAAGTGATGGCGGTGTTGTGCCTGTCGACTTCGCTGCACGACCTGAAGGCGCGGCTGGGCCGCATGGTGGTGGCCGAGACTGCCGATCGCCGCGCCGTCACCGCCGCCGATCTGAAGGTGCACGGTGCGATGACGGTGCTGCTGCGCGACGCGCTGGCGCCCAACCTGGTGCAGACGCTGGAGAACAACCCCGCCATCCTGCACGGCGGGCCGTTCGCCAACATCGCGCATGGCTGCAACAGCGTCATCGCCACGCGTGCGGCGCTGAAATTGGCCGATTACGTCGTGACCGAGGCCGGTTTCGGCGCCGACCTGGGGGCCGAGAAGTTCATCGACATCAAATGCCGCAAGGCCGGCTTGCAGCCCGCCGCAGCGGTGGTGGTGGCGACGGTGCGGGCGTTGAAGTACCACGGCGGCGTCAACCTGCCCGACCTGGGCCGCGAGGACCTGGACGCACTGGGCCGCGGCCTGGCCAATCTGGAACGCCACCTGCACAACCTGCGCGAAGTGTTCGGCCTGCCGGTGGTCGTCGGCATCAACCACTTTGCGGCCGACACCGAGGCCGAACATGCGCTGCTGCGGTCCCGCATCGGCGCCCTGGGGGTGCCGGTGCATACCTGCCGCCACTGGGCCGAGGGCGGCAAGGGCGCTGAAGCCTTGGCGCATGAGGTGGTGAAGCTGGCCGAAGAACCGCCAGCGATGCGCTTTGCCTACCCCGACGAGATGCCGCTGTGGGACAAGGTGCATGCCCTGGCCACGCGCATCTACGGTGCGGCCGGCATCAGCGCCAATGCCGCGGTGCGGGCGCAGATCCAGCGCCTGCAGGACGGCGGCTATGGTCATTTGCCGGTGTGCGTGGCCAAGACCCAGGTCAGCTTCAGCACCGACCCCAGCCAGCGCGGCGCGCCCAGCGGCCACACCGTCAACATCCGCGAGGTGCGGCTGGCAGCCGGGGCCGAGTTCGTGGTCATGGTCTGCGGCGACATCATGACCATGCCGGGTCTGCCGAAGGTGCCCTCGGCCGAGCGCATCGACATCGACGCCGAGGGGCGGGTGGTCGGACTGTCCTGAGCCGCCCAGCTTCGGCGTGCCCATGTCCAGCACCGAGCGCCTGTACCGCATCGAGAGCCTGATCCGCGCCCGCGGCCACATCAGCTTTGCCGAGCTGATGTCGACGCTGGAGGTGTCGCGCGCCACGCTCAAGCGCGACCTCGAATTCCTGCGCAGCCGCCTGGGCGCGCCGATCGAATACGACCGCGACCTCAACGGCTACCGCTTCGCCAGCGACTGGCGCGGGCAGAAGCACGAACTGCCGGGGCTGTGGTTTGCCGAGAGCGAGCTGTATTCGCTGCTGATGGCCCACCAGCTGCTGTCCAGCCTGGACGGCGCCGGCATGCTCAGCCGCCACTTGCAGCCGCTGCTGGATCGCATCCACGGCCTGCTGGGCCATGGCGACGCGCCGCGGGCCGAACTGCTGATGCAGCGCGTGAAGATCGTGACGGCGCTGCGCCGGCCGGTGGCGGGGCCCTTGTTCGAGCGCGCCAGCGCGGCGCTGCTGGAGCGCCGACAGTTGCACCTGCGCTACCTGACGCGCGGCCGGGCCGAGCGCGGCCAGCGCACGGTATCGCCGCAGCGCCTGGTGCACTACCGCGGCACCTGGTATCTGGACGCCTGGTGCCACCGCGTCAACGCGCTGCGCCGTTTCGCGCTCGACGGCATGGAGCAGGCCGACTTGCTGGACACTGCCGCCACCGACGTGCCGCTGGCCGAGGTGCAGGCGCAGATGGACAGCGGCTACGGCATCTACGCCGGCGGGCGGCGGCGCTGGGCGCTGCTGGAATTCGACGCCCGCGCCGCGCAATGGGCCAGCCGCGAAGAATGGCACCCCGACCAGAAGGGCGCCTTCCTGCCCGACGGCCGCTACCGCCTGCGTCTGCCCTATGTGGACGACACCGAACTGGTGATGGACCTGCTGCGCCAGGGCGACGAAGTGCAGGTGCTGGAGCCGGCCGCCCTGCGCGACAAGGTGGCCGCAAGGCTGCGCGCGGCGGCGGCGCGTTACGACGCGGCTGCTTCGGGCTCCTGAGCTCAACAGGGCAGGGCCAGTTGTCGGCAGGGCGGCAGGCCGGCAGGCCGGCAGGCCGGCAGGCCGATGCATGTGCACGATTGCACGCCAGCCCGCACGAAGTGCGTGGATATCTGCAGATCCGCCGGATGCACTGCGTGGTGCCTAAAGATTTCATGGTCGCGGTCGATACAAAACCTACAGGCGTTGCTTCATTCACGCCTCTGGCCGCGCCTTACCCGAAGCGCGACGCGCCGTCGCAGCCCCATACCGGACCACCATGCCACGCAAAAACAGTCTTGCATCGAGCGGCCAGCGCTCTGGGTCGCGAGGTTTGACACTGATCGAGCTCATGATCGCCTTGGCCGTCGTGGCGCTGCTGGCCTCGATCGCCCTGCCTTCGTACCAGGACCAGGTCCGCAAAAGCCGACGCGCCGATACACAGGCATTCCTGTCGGAAGTGGTTGCCCGACAACAGCACTTCCTGCTCGACCGCCGTGCCTATGCCACAAGCGTTACCGCGGCCACGACAGTCAACGGCCTGGGCATGACCGTACCGGCCAGCGTCAGCAGCCATTACACCGTGACGCTGGTCACAGACAACGCAGCACGCCCGCCGATCTACACGCTGACTGCCGCGCCCAACACCCGACAGGCCGGCGATGCTTGCGGCAGCCTCTTCATCAACCAGGCAGGGACGAAGACGGCCGCTGGCAAAGGAACTTGCTGGTGAACACAAGCCGCGGCTTCACGCTGATCGAGACCATGGTCGTCGTGACGCTGCTGGGCATCGTGGTGGTCGCGGCTGCGCCGTCCTTCCGCAGCTTCATCGCCACGATCAACACGAAATCGATCGCCTTCGACCTGATCAATGACATGGCCACAGCGCGCTCAGAGGCGATCAAGCGCAATGCCAACACCACGATCACGCCGGTCAGCGGCAACTGGGCGCTAGGCTGGCAGATCACCGTTGGCAACGAGTTGTTGGGCGCCCGTGATGCCGCTGGCTCGGCCATCACCATCAAAGGCACGACCGCAGGCATCACCTTCCGCCCGAGCGGCCGCCTCAGCGACGACTCTGCCAATGAAAACCTGAAGTGGTCAGTGACGTCGGACATCAGCGGCGCCAATGCCCGTTGCGTGGTGATCACGCCCACCGGTGCTGCGCGTGCCAAGAACGGAGCGTGCTGATGCACCTGCATCCGAGGCCGCTGCGCCCAAGTCCCCCGCTGCGCGAGCGCGGGTTCTCGATGATCGAGATTCTGATCACGATCATCGTCATGGCCTTCGCCCTGCTCGGCTTGGCCGGTTTCGTGAATCGTGCGACCGCCTCCAGCGTCGAAGCGACACAGCGTGCACGCGCCGCGCTGATGGTGGGCGACATGGCCAACCGCATCGCCAACAACAAGGACAATGCCACGGCTTACGCCGGGGCCACGATTCACGGCGCCGCCAGCCAGGACTGCAAAGCACTCGTGAATGCCGCGCAGATCGACTTGTGCCAGTGGAACAACCTGCTTGCGGGCAACAACGACGGGCTGGCATCAGGTGCTGCCGCTGCGCTCACGTTCCGCGGTTGCATCACAAGGCCGAATGCGGCCGACCCTGTTTTCGTGATCACGGTGGCCTGGGCGGCGACTGTCCCCGGAGTGCCGCCCGCCGACGGCTGTGCCATCGACACCTTCGGTGACGACTCCTTCCGACGCATCCTGCGCACGCAAGTGCGCATTGCAACGCTCGCGGCATGAACGCCTCAGACCATTCCCAGGTCATTTCCCGGCGGACGCAGCGCCGCGGCATCCACGTGGGCCGTCCGCAACGAACCGCCGGCGCGTCGCGCCGTACACGCGGCTTCACGTTGCTTGAAATCCTCATCGCGCTGGTGTTGGGGCTGATGCTGCTGGGGGCGCTGGGCGTACTCTTTGCACGCACCAGCGGACATCAGTCCGAACTCGAACGCTCGACTCGTCAGCTGGAAAACGCGCGCTTTGCGACCGATCTGCTGGCTGAGAACCTGATGCATGCCGGCTATTACGGCGAGTTCGACCCCGACACGCTTCCGGTCGCGGTCATTCACGCCTCGCCCGGCCCCTGTACCGCCACGGTCCCCGGGCTCGGTTGGGTCACGCCCGCATCACCGGGAGGCGCTGAGATACCGGTCGCCGTACAAGGCATCGCATCCAACAACACCCCCGCCTGCCTGACACAACGCATCAATGGCACCGAGGCCTTGACCATCCGCCACGCCGACACCGGCGAGGCCACAACGACCGCAGCCATCACCGACGGCAACCTGTACCTGCAGACCTCGCGCTGCGCGATCGACGATCGCCGCATCCGCACCGGCAGCGTCGCTGCCGATTTCACACTGCGCCTGCCCAACTGCACGGCACAACACAACGCGATCCGCCGGTTGGTGCAGCGCACCTACTACATCGCCTCGTGCAACGACTGCGCCGCCAACGATGGCATTCCGACGCTCAAGCGGGCGGAGTGGGTCGACGGTGCATTGCGACTCACCGCACTGGCCGAAGGCATCGAGAACATGCAGTTCGAATACGGCATCGATACCGACGCCGTACCCGATGGCCGACCCAACAGCTTCGTCGCTGCCACTGCCATCAACGGGCTGGCGCCCAATGTCTGGCAGAACGTCGTTGCCGTGAGGGTTCACCTGCTGGCGCGCACGACGCAGCCCACCGCGGGCTATGTCGACCCCCGTGTCTATACGCTCGCAAATATCAGCGTCACCCCGGCCGACGCCTTCAAACGCACTCTGACGACGATCACGGTGCGCCTGAACAACGTTGGCGGGAGGAGGGAGCGATGAAGCAAACGAACGCGACCCGGCATGTGCAGCGCGGATCGGTGCTGCTGGTGGCGATGATCATGTTGCTGACCATTGCGATGCTCGCAGCCGCTGCATTGCGCGGATCGCTGAGCAGCGCGCAGGCGATCGGGAACATGCAATGGCGCAGCGAATCGGTGGCCGCGGCCAACGACGCCATCGACCGCCTTTTGAGCAGTGCAGACTTTGCGACCAAGACGGACGTCGTGACTGCCGCAGTCAACAGTTCGCCGTTCCAGGTCGACATCAACGGCGACACCGTCAACGATATCGAAGTCAATTTTCCTGCAGTCACGCTGGACGGCGTCACCCGAGCCGGCCCACGCTGCCTGAGAACCACACCCATCCCGTCGACCGCGCTGAATGTCGAACGCGAAGCCGACAAGCCCTGCTACAACGGCTCGTCCAGCGACACGGCCGGGCTGGGCGTTGCCGACGCCGGCAGCGGCGGCACACTGGCCATGCTGCCTCCGCCGTCGCTGTGCTCGAACACCGAATGGAGCGTGCGCGTGCGTGCCACCGACGCGGTCACCCGTACCCAGGTCGACATTGTCCAGGGCGTCGGCATTCGAATTGCTACTGCCGTGGCGTCAGACACCTGCAAGTGAGCTTCTCGCCGACCCCTGTCCCGACGTCCGGAACTCGCACCATGAAGCCCCAAATGCCATCGATCCTTCGCCGCCCCCGGCGGCCTGTGCAAGCCCTGCTGGCGCTGGCCATCAGCGCGCTGTTCTCAGCGCATGCCGCCGACATCGACATCTACGGTGCCCAGGGCTCGGGCGCCGAGCCCAATGTGGTGTTCTTGCTCGACAACACGTCGAACTGGTCGAGCAACAACCAGGGATGGAACTCGGGTGACTCGTGGACCCGCTGCGCGGGCCTTTCCGCGACAGCCCAGACCGAATGCAAGGCGATCATCGAGGCGATCTACTACGACGGCATCAGCGCGGCGGCACAGAAGCGTCCCTGGCAGGCAGGCTTCGATAAAAAGGATAGCGTCGATCTGACGCAGGGCCAGGTGCAACTGCGCGCGATGAAACTGGTGCTGAACTCGATGGTCTGCTCGGGCGCGCCGAATCCGCTCAAGTTGAACGTCGGCATTGCGATGCTTAGTGATGAAGGGACGGTGCTGAGCAACGGTCATTCCAGCGGCTTCATTCGATTCGCCGTGCGCCCGCTGGTAGGGACTGCGGGCACGGCAGGCAGCAGTTGCAAGTTGCTGATCGACGACTTGTCGCTGATGGATTCGAAGATCAATGACCCGACGTTCAAGGCGCCGTCCAGCGCCAACTACAGCGCGGCGATGTTCGAGATCTTCAAGTATTTCGGCGGCCACGCCAACCCGACTGGCGCTTCTCAGTCGCCCCTTGCCGCCGGCACGCCCGTCGGCGCCACCGGGTACGGACCCGTGCGCTTTTCGAAAGTCAATTCGCTGGACGATCCGCTGGCCTTTGTCGATGCCGGTCGAAACACCTACAAGTCACCCATCAACAGTGCTGCCACATGCGGCGGCAGCAACTACATCGTGTTGGTCGGAAACACGTATCCGAATGCCGAGCCGAACAACGGCGGCCCGATCATCTTCAGCGGCATCGGCTACACCCCACCCGCACTGTCTCTGATCACGTCGGACACGAGTCGCTTCGCCGACGAATGGGCACAGTTCCTGGCCAACACCGACGTCAACTCGGCGCCCGACATACAGCGCATCTTCACCTTCGCAGTAAATACCTACAAGGACAAGCCGGACCCCGATCAGACCAAGCTGCTGAAGTCGATGGCTGCCGTCGGAGGCGTGGGTGCGGCCGGCTATCTGGAGGTGGGCGGTGATCTGGTGGCCCTGGTCAATGGCTTCGAGGCCATCTTCTCGAATATCGCTGCGGTCAACAGCGTATTCGCCGCTGCCACGCTGCCGGTGTCGACGACAACGCAGGGCACCTTCCTGAACCAGGTGTTCGTCGGCAGCTTCAGGCCCGACGCCGCGGGCAAGCCGCGATGGGTGGGCAACCTGAAGCAATACCAGTTCGGGCGCTCTGCGCTGGGCGAACTCGATCTGTTCGACAGCGCGAACAGCAGCGCGGTCCTGCCCGGCAACGGCAACTTCGCACCGACCGCGAAGAGCTTCTGGACCGAGCCCAGTGTGTACTTCACGAACCAGCCATCGGGCACGCCCTTGTCGGCCAGTGACAGTGCCGATGGTGCCGTGGTCGAGAAAGGTGGCGCGGCGCAGATGCTGCGCAAGGTCAATCTGCTGAACTCGGCCACGCGCCGGGTCTACACCCAGCCGTCGGTGGGCAGTGCGCTTTCGACAGCACCCTTTTCGACCGGCAATGCAGCATTGCTGCTCCAGTTCTCGGCCAGTCAGATCAACTGGGTTCGAGGCGAAAACAACGTCACGACCGGCCCTGGCGCCGAGGATTTCAGCGGTTCGTACATGAACGGGGCCACCCTGACCACCCTGGGCAGCACCGGGGCGCGGCATTCCATCCACGGCGACGTGTTGCATTCGCGGCCCGTGGCCCTGAATTACGGCAATGGTGATGTGGTCGTCTACTACGGGTCGAACGACGGCTTCGTGCGCGCGGTGGATGGGCGGCAGACTGGCGCCACGGCCGGCCATGAACTGTGGTCGTTCATCGCTCCCGAGCACTATCCGCTGCTCAAGCGACATCACGCAGGCACACCCGAACTGTTCCTGCCCGAGACAACGTCGACAGGCTCGATGAACACCCCGGCTGCCGATACCGCCGCCAAGAGCTATGGCATGGACGGCCCGATTGGCGTCTTCGTGGCCTACAACGGGTCGGGCCCCAGCGCCAGTGTGCAGAAGGCCCATATCTACCCGTCGATGCGCCGCGGTGGGCGTGTCGTCTACGCACTGGACGTGACGGACCGAGCGTCGCCCAAATTGATGTGGAAGATCACCGGGGGCAGTGGCGACTTCGCAGGCCTGGCCCAGACCTGGTCGATGCCGAAGCCGGTGATATTTCCACCGACGCATGAGGTGTACAAGGACCCCATCATCATCATGGGTGGTGGTTACGATCCGGCCGAAGACAGCAACGGCAGCACAGGCATCGGCAATCGCATCTTCGTCATCAACGGACGAACCGGGGCCATGCTGAAGGAATTGACGACCGACTTTTCGGTGCCCAGCGACGTTGCCGTGGTCGACACCAATGCAGACGGCAGACCGGACAGAGGCTACGTCAGCGACGTGCGTGGCAACCTGTACCGCATCAGCTTTACCGACAGCAGCGGCACCTTGCTGGCGCCTGATGCGTGGACGCTGCTGAAGATTGCGGCCCTGGGTGGCAAAGTGTTTCATGCGCCCGACGTCATTGTGACCAACAGCTTCGTGGGGGTGCTTGCGGGCACGGGCGACCGTGAGAAGCCGATGATGGTCTCGACGGCAGACCACTTCGTGATGATCAAGGACAAGCTCATCGGCCAGACCGAGCGCGCCGAACCGCTGCTGCTGACCAACCTGGCGCGGGTGGCGCGGGTCGTCAATTCCACCGACCAGAGTTTTTCACTGGCCGACGTCAACGTGAACCCGGCCAGCCCGAACGGCTGCTATCTGCAATTGGCAACCAATGGAGAAAAGGTCGTCAATGCGCCTTTCACCATCGCTGGCGTCACTTACTTCGGCACCAACCGCCCACAGACGGCTGCGGCCGGGTCGTGCACGGCCAATCTGGGTGTGGCACGCAGCTACAAGTTTCCACTGTTCTGCGGTCTTCCTTCACAGTCGCTCATCGAAGGGGGCGGCTTTCCGCCGTCGCCAGTGGGTGGTCTTGTGACGATCAACGTCAACGGCCGGGACGTGCTGACACCATTCTTGATAGGCAGTGGCAAGTCTGGTTCCTCGTTCAAGCCCGACGAGCCCACGCCGTCCGTGCCGCCTGTGCGAACGCGGCAAAACTGGCGTTTGGACAACTCAAACCGCTGAGCCTGGGCCGGCCCCTGATTCCAGCCAAGCCCTGCGGAACAGTACAGGAGCCATCGACATCGGGACCGAGGCCCAGGCCCAGGCGATCATGCTGGCCGATGGCATGGCGGGCGGGACCGTCGCCGTCTGAGCCAAGCCAGCCTGCGGCGCTGCGCCGCGGCGGGCGCGGGACCATGTCGTAACCTCGCGGCATGCACTCGCTTCACATTCACCGCTTGCTTGACCTGTTCGTTCATCGCGCCCACGCTGGTGCACTGCAGCAGTTCTTGCGTGGAAAGTTGCCGCGCCGCCTGGCGCTGGAGGTGGGCACAGCGCTGCTGATGCTGGCGGTGCTCACTGCGCCGGCCGCCGCGCAGACCCTGGTCGTCGCCGCCGACAGCAGCCTGGACGAAGCGCTGCAGGCCGTCGCGCGCGACTTCGAGCGCAGCCGCCCCGGCGTCAGCGTGACGCTGCGCACGGGTTCCGCGGGCGCGCTGCTGCAGCAGGTTGCAGGCGGCACCGCAACCGACGTGCTGACCAGCGACGACGCACAGACAGCGGAAAGCGGCGTGCGGCGGCGCCTGCTGGTGTCTGACCTGCGCAGCGCCTTTGCGTCCAATACCCTGGTGCTGGTGACGCCTGCGGCATTGAACCTGCCGCTGCAGCGCTTGGTCGACCTGGGCCGACCCGAGATCGTGCGCATCGCCATGGGAGACACGCCTGCCGTGTCCGCCGGGCGCTATGCCCGCGAGGCCATCAACGCCCAGCGCCTGTGGCCCCAGGTGCAGCGCAAGGTGGTGCCGGCCGCCGATGTGCGTGCGGTGCTGGGCCTGGTGGCCCGCGCCGAGGTCGAGGCCGGCTTCGTCTACGCCAGCGATGCGCGTGTGGCCGGCCCGCGCGTGCGTGTGGTCGAGACCCTGCCCACAACCACGCCCATCCGCTATGTCGCCAACGTGGTGGCCAGCAGCAGCCAGGCCGAACTGGCGCGGGCCTTCATCGACCATCTGCGCAGCGACGCGGCGCAGGCGGTTTTCAAGCGTGAAGGTTTCGGCCCGCCCTGAAGCGGTACCCGGCGCCGCGTCGCGCCAGTCGGGCGACGGCACCGCACTTCACACCCGCTCCAGCACCAGCGCGATGCCCTGACCGACGCCGATGCACATCGTGCACAGCGCGTAGCGCCCGCCGGTGGCGTGCAAGCGGTTGACGGCGGTGGTCGCCAGTCGGGCGCCGCTGGCGCCCAAGGGGTGGCCCAGGGCGATGGCGCCGCCCCAGGCGTTGACGCGCTCGTCGTCGTCGGCCAGGCCCAGCAGGCGCAGCACGGCCAGGCCCTGGGCGGCGAAGGCTTCGTTGAGCTCGATGACGTCGATCTGCGACAGGCTCAGACCCGTCTGCGCCAGCAGCTTTTGCGTCGCTGGTGCCGGGCCGATGCCCATCACACGCGGCGTTACGCCGACCGTGGCCATGCCGACGACGCGCGCGCGCGGAGTCAGGCCGTGGCGCGCGGTGCCGGCCTCGTCGGCCAGCAACAACGCGCAGGCGCCGTCGTTGACGCCGCTGGCATTGCCGGCCGTGACGGTGCCGTCGGCACGCACGATGCCCTTCAGCTTCGCCAATGCTTCCAGGCTGGTTTCGCGCGGGTGTTCGTCGCGGTCCACCTGCAGCGCTTCGCCCTTCTTCTGCGGCACGGGCACGGGCGTGATCTCGCGCGCCAGGTGGCCCGCCTGCTGCGCCGCCACGGCCTTGCGCTGGCTGGCCAGGGCCATGCGGTCCTGCGCATCGCGTGTGATGCCGTGTTCGGCGGCCACGTGTTCGGCGGTCTCGGGCATCGAATCGATGCCGTGCATTTCCTTCATCAGCCGGTTGACGAAGCGCCAGCCGATGGTGGTGTCGTAGACGGCGTTGTCGCGGCTGAAGGCGCTGGTGGCCTTGGGGCTGACGAAGGGCGCGCGGCTCATGCTCTCGACGCCGCCGGCGATCATCAACGTGGCCTCGCCGGCCCGGATGGCCCGCGCCGCCGTGCCCACCGCATCCAGGCCGCTGCCGCACAGACGGTTGAGGGTGACGCCGGGCACTGTCAGCGGCAGGCCGGCGAGCAGGGTGCTCATGCGTGCCACGTTGCGGTTGTCTTCGCCGGCCTGGTTGGCGCAGCCGAAGATGACGTCGTCCACCGCCGCCCAGTCCACCCCCGCGTGGCGCGCCATCAGTGCGCGCAGCGGGACCGCGCCCAGGTCGTCGGCGCGCACCGATGACAGCGCGCCGCCGTAGCGGCCGAAGGGGGTGCGGATGGCGTCGCAGATGTAGGCCTGGGGCATGGCGGTCTCCTTGTTTTCTCTTTGTACTGCAGCCCATCGGCCCTGCAGGCCGGCGTCGCCAGGCCGGTGCATCTCGTGCAGGCCGACGTTCGAATGTGCAGACCGACAGCGGCAGGATTCTCGATGGAAACGTATATCTGGCTTACGGCCTCAAGGGCAAGCCTCCTACGGCACTGCGGCCTGGGTGGGCAGAAGATAAATCCCGATCCTGCACGATCGAAAAAAGCACTCCGGTACCTCAATCGAAGGAGATATCGAATGGCTGTGATACCCGTGGAGAAAAAGAGCGGACGCTCGGGCTCAACAAACCCAGGTCTATTTGCACGCCACCGAAGTCGGCAAGGGCAGCTGAACCACAGAGAAAGGATTTACATCATGGCCATCAGACAGCTGTCGGAACTCGACGATTACAAGTTGACCCACAACGAGCAGGATTGTCGCGGTTGGTGCGTCGTGAACGCCTCGGGCACTCAGATCGGCACGGTGCGCGAAATGCTCGTCGACGAAGAGCACGCGCGCGTGACGGCGCTGGTGCTGGACTCCGGGGTGCAGATCCTCGTCGACGAAGTCTCGCTGCGCGACGGCAAGGTGGTCACCGCCGAGAGCGACCTTGAGGGCGAGCTTGCGGGCGCCCTTGCGGCTGAGCGTGCGGCTGACCGTGCGGCTGACCTTGCGGCTGACCTTGCGACTACAGGCGGCACGACTGCAGACATCGACGGGATGCCGCCGATGCGTGGGACGGGCGTGGGACGGTCCTGAGCACGGGGACCGGCGTCGACACGATCCTAGAGTGGTCACCCTATGGAAAACCCTGAGTTTGGGGTGTGCCCTCTAGAAGCCTCCGGCAAGCTGCACGCATTCCTGGTTGCAAGCGGTCAGACAGAGGC
>JBBSCX010000045.1:0-15159 GCA_038249905.1 Burkholderiales bacterium | reverse complement strand
GACCACGTGGTGGCGATGGATTCGCTGATCCATTACCGCGCCACCGACATCGTTGGCGCCTTGTCCCAACTCGCGGGGCGTACGCGCCACTCGATCGTCTTCACAGCAGCGCCACGCACACCGGCAACGATGTTGATGCTGGGCATGGGACGCTTGTTTCCCCGCGGCGATCGCTCACCGGCGATCGAACCGGTAGAGCCCAAAGTGCTGCGCTGGCTGATGGGCCGCCACGAATCGCTCGCCGGCTGGCAAGCCGCGCGCGAAGACCTCATCAGCGGCGGCTTCTACAAGTCGCAGGCTCTGGAGTGGAAACGGCTGTGAAGTCTGCTGTGGCAAGGCGCCCCGAACCGTCCATGCTGGACACGTTCGTGACCAAGGATCAGCAGGCGTGGCTGCGTGGCCTGATCGGGCGCTCGCTGCCCTTTGCGGACGCCGTCAGCGCCGACCTTCCGCTGGGCCGCCTTTTGCGCCTGTCGCTGTTCCAGGTTTCGGTGGGCGTGGCCGCTGCGCTGCTGGTGGGCACGCTGAACCGGGTGATGATCGTCGAGCTGGGCGTGTCCGCCTGGCTGGTGGCGCTGATGGTGGCGCTGCCGCTGCTGGTCGCACCCTTCCGCGCCTTTGTCGGTTTCCGCTCAGACACCCACGCCTCGGCCCTCGGCTGGCGGCGTGTGCCCTACCTCTGGATCGGCACCCTGCTGCAGTTCGGCGGTCTGGCCATCATGCCGTTTGCACTGCTGGTGCTGACCGGCGACGGCCAACTCGGCATGGCCTGGCTGGGCCAGCTGTGCGCGGGCCTGGCCTTCTTGCTGGTGGGCGCCGGCATGCAGACGACGCAGACCGCGGGTCTGGCGCTGGCGACCGACCTGTCGACCGAGGCCACACGACCGCGCGTCGTGGCCCTGATGTACGTGATGCTGCTGCTGGGCATGGTCGGTGGCGGCTTCGTCTGCGCCGCGCTGCTGTCGGACTTCAGCGACAAGCGCCTGGTGCAGGTGGTGCAAGGTGCGGCGGTGCTGTCGGCGCTGCTGAACATTGCCGCGGTCTGGAAGCAGGAACCGCGCGGCAATGCAAGGCGCAAGCGCGGCACGCCAGCCCCACCCTTCCTGCCGCGCTGGCGCCAGTTCATCGCGCAGCCGAAGGCACGCCGCTTCCTGTGGGCGCTGGGCCTGGGAACAGCCGCCTTCAACATGCAGGACATCATCCTCGAGCCCTATGGCGGCGAGATCCTGGGCCTCAGCGTCGGCGCCACCAGCATGCTCACGGCGTTGATGGCTGGCGGCTCGCTGGTCGCATTTGCGCTGTCGGCACGGCTGCTGGCACGCGGCGCCGACCCCATCCGCGTGGCCGCTGCGGGGGCGCTGATCGGGCTGCCCGCCTTCTCCGCCGTGGTCTTCGCCGCACCGCTGGAAGCCGCCTGGCTGTTCCGCATGGGCACGGTGATGATCGGCTTCGGCGCCGGCCTGTTCGCGGTCGGCACATTGACCGCCGCGATGTCGCTGGAAGACCGCGACAGCGTCGGTCTGGCCCTGGGCGCCTGGGGCGCCGTGCAAGCCACGGCCGCAGGCCTGGCCATCGCCGGCGGAGGCGCCTTGCGCGACATCGTCGGCGGCATGGCGCAGCAGGGCCTGTTCGGCGCCGCTCTCGCCACGCCGGTCACCGGCTACAGCGCCGTGTACCACATAGAGATGTTCATGCTGTTCGTGGCGCTGGTCGCGCTGGGACCGCTTGTGCGGCGCAATTCCAGACCCGTGGCTGAAGCCACTGTCTACCACCCGACGAATCGTTTCGGTCTGGCCGATCTCCCCGGCTGAAGACCATTGCCCTGAAGGAGCACCCCATGGGAACCGGAGCCATCACCCAATACGTGGACGTTGCACAACTCGTCCTGTATCTCTTCTGGATATTCTTTGCCGGCCTCATCTATTACCTCATCCGCGAGGGGCACCGCGAGGGCTACCCGCTGGAAACCGAGAGTGGTCGCGGCAGCCTCATCGGCTGGCCCACGCCAGCGCCCAAGACCTACCTGTTGCCGCATGGTGGCCAGGTCTCGGTGCCTGACGGCAAGCCCGAAGGCCGTCCGATCGCGCTGCAGCCCGCCTACCGTTCTTCCGGCTCGCCGATGGAACCCACGGGCAACCCGATGCTCGACGGCGTCGGTCCCGGTTCCTGGGCGCAGCGGGCCGACGTGCCCGACCTGACCTGGGACGGCCACCCGAAGATCGTGCCGCTGCGCGTGGCCACGAGCTTCGACGTCTCCAGCGGGGACCGCGACCCGCGCGGCCTGCCGGTGATCGGCGCCGACGACAAGGAAGCGGGCACCGTGCGCGAACTCTGGGTCGATCAGTCGGAGCACATGTTCCGCTACTTCGAGGTCGAGTTGAACGGCGGCCAGGGCACGGTGCTGCTGCCGATCAACTTCTCGCGCATCAGGCGCGACATGGTCAAGGTGCACTCGATCCTGTCGCACCAGTTCGCACAGGTGCCTGGTACCAAGCGCAACGACCAGATCACCTTCCTTGAAGAAGAAAAGATCATGGCTTATTACGGCGGCGGCACTCTGTATGCCGAGCCATCGCGCGCAGAGCCCCTGGTCTGAGCCCGCGCGCAGCCATCCCATCAGAGCAGACCACGCCGCAGTAAAGAAGAGGTGCCACGATGAAAGCAGTCCATCGCCACAGCCTGGGCCATGAACACGAGTTCGAACCGCAGCACGGCCTGCCTGAAGTTCTGCCCGCGGACGAGAAAATCCTCTGGCAGGGCGCGCCCGATTGGAAACTGGTGGCGGTCGAGATCTTCCACGCCCGAAAACTGGCGATCTACTTCGCGCTGATGCTGGTATTGCGCGCCGGATTTGTGCTGGCCGAAGGCGGCGGTATGGCCGAGGTGCTGTCGGCCTGGGCCTGGCTGGCTCCGCTGGCGGTGGTGGCCGTGGGCATCATGGTCGCGCTGGCCCGACTGGCGGCGCAGACCACGGCCTACACCGTGACCGATCGGCGTGTGGTGCTGCGCATCGGCATCGTGCTGACGGTCACCTTCAACATCCCCTACCGCCGCATCGAAGCCGCGGGCGTGCTGCGCCGCGGCAAGGACGGGCACGGCGATCTGGTGCTGACCCTGGTGCCGGGCGATCGCATCCCCATCCTGCAGTTGTGGCCGCATGCCCGACCCTGGCAGGTGACGCGTCCGCAGCCCGCGCTGCGCGGTCTTCGCAACGCCGCCGAAGTCGGCCGCGTGCTGACCCAGGCCTGGTCGGCGGCGCGCGGCGTGCCGGTGCCGGTGCGCATGCCCGCTGTCTCGTCGGCCAATGACGAGCAGACCTCGAACGGGTCTGCGCATGGCAACGGTCAAGTCGCCGGCCACGCCGCCTGAGCCGGGGAGACCAGAGCCATGTCCGACATCGTCAGCCACAACGCCCTGCCCCGCGCCGCCGTCATCGGCATGGCGGTCCTGCTCGCCGGCGTGATGCTGAGCGTCGCCACCGTGCGCCTGTCGGGCGTCGACGTGCGCGAACCCGACGCCCCGACGCTGCTGTCCCGCAGCCTTCGCTTCGAGGACGCCGCCGGCGGCACCGTCGCGGTCATCGACGCGCAGACTGGCAAGTTGATCGAGACCGTGCAGGGCGAAGCCGGCTTCCTGCGCGGCAGCCTGCGAGCGCTGTCGCGTGAACGCATGAAGCGCAGCATCGGCAACGGCCCGGCCTTCGAACTGATCGGTCGCACCGACGGCCGCCTGACCCTGGAAGACCCGGCTACCGGCGAACGGCTGGACCTGGAATCCTTCGGTCCGACCAATGCCGCCGTTTACGCCCGCCTGTTGCACTCGCCCCAGGGGCGATGAACGCCAGCCCAGCTGATATCCGCATACCAAAACCCGCTGTACCGCAGCACCCCATCAGGAGTGAGCCCCATGACCACCGCCGTGCATGACCCGATCCGCACATCCGAGGACGCAGCCCAGAAAGCGCGTGCCGAATCGCTGCTGAGCCCGCGCTTCTACACGACAGACTTCAAGGCCATGGACCGCCTGGACGTGTCGCCGCTGCGGGCCGAATGGGACGCGTTGCTGGCCGAGTACGAAGGCGACAACAACCACGACCATTTCCAGCGCACGCCGGAGTTCGCGACCGAGGTGGCAGAGGTCTTCAGCCAGGTCTCGCCCGAATTGCGCCAGGAATTTCTGGACTTCCTGATCAGCTCAGTCACCAGCGAATTCAGCGGCTGCATTCTCTACAACGAGATCCAGAAGAACGTCACCAACCCCGACATCAAGGCCCTGATGCGCTATATGGCGCGCGACGAATCGCGCCACGCCGGCTTCATCAACCAGAGCCTGAAGGACTTCGGCATCGGCCTGGACCTGGGCGACCTGAAGCGCAAGAAGGCCTACACCTACTTCAAGCCCAAGTACATCTTCTACGCCACCTACCTGTCAGAGAAGATCGGCTACGCCCGCTACATCACCATCTTCCGCCAGCTGGAACGCAACCCTGAAAAGCGTTTCCACCCGATCTTTCATTGGTTCGAGCGGTGGTGCAACGACGAATTCCGCCATGGCGAAAGCTTCGCGCTGATCATGCGCACGCAGCCGCACCTGCTGCAGGGCGGCAACCTGCTGTGGATCCGTTTCTTCCTGCTGGCCGTGTACGCCACCATGTACGTCCGCGACCACACGCGGCCGATGCTGAAGGCCGCGATGGGGCTGGACGCGACGAGCTACGACTACGAGGTCTTCCGCATCACGACCGAAATCACCAAGCAGGTCTTTCCGATCTCCTTGGACACCGACGCCCCGGTCTTCCGCGCCGGTCTGGCGCGCTTGTTCGAATGCCAAACCGGCTTGGACGCGGCCAAGGCCCGTGGCGGCATCGTGGGCAAATTGCAGCAGGCGAAGTGGGCGCTGATCGGTGCCACCACCTTTGCCCGCCTGTACCTGTACCCGGTCAAGCGCCACGCGCTGCCGGCCCAGGTGCGTGTGGTGCCGGCCTGGTAAGCCGGCGACGTTCGCAGCAGTACCGCCTACAACGCCGCACAGCACATGGACAGCCTATGGGTCGCCGCCGCCTTTGCCATCTTCATCTGGTGGTTCAGCACCGGTCTCATCCTGCTGCTCGACAGCCTGCCCCGCACCACCTTCCGCTGGAGTCAATTGCTTTCTTCTCTGCTGGCTGGCGGTGCCCTGCTGGGCATTGCGAGCACCGCCGGGCAGACGACGCTGGCCGCCACCTACTGCGCCTTCACCTGCGCCTTGCTGGTCTGGGGTTGGCATGAACTGGCGTTCCTGACGGGCTGGATCACCGGCCCGCAGCGCACGGCCATCAGTGAGGACGTGCAAGGCTGGCCGCGCTTCGTGGCCGCCGTGCGCGCCATCCTGTGGCATGAGCTCGCCATCGCTGCCGGCGGGCTGCTGATCTGGGCGCTCACGCTGGACGCGGCCAACCAGATCGCGCTGTGGACCTATCTCGTGCTGTGGCTGATGCGCATCAGCGCCAAGTTCAATCTGTTCCTGGGCGTGCGCAACCTGAGCGAGGAATTCCTGCCGCCGCACCTGGCCTACATGGCCAGCTTCTTCCGCCGCCGGCGCATGAACCTGCTGTTCCCGGTGGTCGTCACCGCCGCCACCGTGGTCGCCGTGCTGCTGGTCGAGCGTGCGCTGGCCGACGGCACCGGCGCCGTGCATGCCGTGGGCCTGACCCTGGTGGCCACCTTGCTGTGGCTGGCCATCGTCGAACACTGGCTGCTGGTGCTGCCGCTTCAGGCCACCGCTCTGTGGCGCTGGGCCATGCAGCAGCAGGACAAGCGGTCGGGCCGCGACCGCACCGCAGCCGCCGAACCCGCCGCAGTGCCCGTGGCCGACACACCGGCGCTGCGCCTGCCCTGAGCCCCCATGCGCAGCGACGCCGCGATGACACCCGTGACACCCGTGACACCCGTGACGCCCTTGACTCCTCATCACCACCAGACCCCAGCCGGCACCCACTTACTGGACCTTCCGGCCCTGCGCCGCCTGATGCGCGGCGGCTCCAAGTCCTTCTTTGCCGCCTCGCTGCTGCTGCCGTCCCGGGTGCGCGGTCCCGCCACAGCGCTGTACGCCTACTGCCGCCTGGCCGACGACGCCATTGACGAAGGTGAAGACCCGCAAGCGGCGATGCACGACCTGAAGCAGCGTCTGGATCTGATCTATGCCGGCCGTCCCGGCCCGGCCGACGCCGACCGCGCCCTGGCCGCTGTCGTGCACCATCACGCGCTGCCGCGTGCGGTCTTCGATGGCCTGCTCGACGGCTTCCTGTGGGACGCCCAGGGCCGCCGTTACGACACCCTGGCCGAGGTGCAGGCGTATGGTGCCCGCGTCGCCGGCACCGTGGGCGCCGCGATGGCGCTGATCATGGGCACCCGCTGCCCCAGGGCCGTGGCGCGTGCCTGCGAATTGGGCGTGGCGATGCAGTTGACCAATATCGCCCGCGATGTCGGCGAAGACGCGCGCAACGGCCGCCTGTACCTGCCGCGGCGCTGGCTGGCCGAGTCCGGCATCGACGCCGATGCCTGGCTGCAACAGCCCGTCTTCGATGCCCGCCTGGGCTCGGTGGTGCAACGCCTGCTGCAGGCTGCCGACACGCTGTACCGGCGCGCCGAGCACGGCATTGCCGCCCTGCCACGCGACTGCCGCCCGGCCATCCGCGCCGCGCGCCTGGTGTATGCCGAGATCGGCACGCAATTGCTGCGCGAAGGCGGTGACTCGGTCAGCCGCCGTGTGGTCGTCAGCAAGCCGCGCAAACTGGCCCTGATGGCGCGCGCCACCGGCGCCGTGCTGCTGACACCGGGCCGCGCTGGCACCACGCTTGCGGTGCTGCCGGCGGTGCGCTTTTTGGTGGACGCGGCCGCACCGCTGGCGAGTTCGGGTGCAGCGTCTGCGGGTGCAGCGTCTGCGGGTGCGGCTTCAGTTGCGGCCTCCGTTACGGCTTCAGTTGCGGCTTCAGTTGCGGCCAGGTCGGCAACACGTCCGCCTGAACGCACGCTCAACGAGCGCGTCAATTGGGTGCTCGACCTGTTCGAGCGCCAGGCAGCGTTGCGCCTGGAAGCGCGGCAGCGTCCGGCCCCCAGGCGTGTGACGACCTGAGCGGAACTGACCGTGACCCCGATCTGGACCTGACGCCGCCGTCCTGTGTCGTGAGGTAACGGCCGCACGGCGCCCGGCGCGCAGACGTTCAACACACGCGCATCCGGCATACGATGCATGCATGGACAGCGCGGACCTGCCAGTGATCCTGATCGAAGTCGTGCTCATATTCGGCGGCACGCTGGCTTTCGGCTGGTGGCAGTTGCGCTCGGTGCGGCGGGACCGTGAGCGCGCGGCACAGGACAGGGCCGCCGAGGCGGCCCGCCCTGCCGATGTGCCAGTGATGCCACCGTCCGCAGCCCAAGGGTCGGCCGCGACTTCGCCGCTTTCCGGCCCCTGAAGTCGCCACCGGCCACCCGCCATGCTCGGCACCGTCCTTGCCCTCGCCGCCCTGCTGGCCTGCGCCGTGGCGCTGGCCTGGCCCTGGCTGCCGCTTGCGGCGCGTCAACGCTGGCAAGCGGCGGCCCGGGCCGGCTGGTCGCGGCTGCGGCTGCAATGGGTGCGCGCCCAGCTTCAGCGCCAGGCCAGACGCCAGGACGTGGCGGCCGCCAAAGGAGCGCGCGATGCGATCGAACGCGCCCGCCGCGCCGCGCGCGACACCCAGCAAGGTCCGGCCGACAACGTCAGCCAGATCCAGACGGCACGTGAGAGGCGCGAGGCCCAGAAACGACGGCATTGAGGCCGTTTTCCCGGTCTGCCAGTCGCCTGGGGCCCGCCTTCAACCGCGCCGCGGCATGCGCCAGGGCAGCATCAGACGCACCGGCAGCGACACCAGTCGCGGCACGTCCAGGGTTTCGTGCACAGACTGCACACGCTGGCCGAACAGGCCGCTGTCCAGCATCGACCGGGTATAGAAGGGCGTGTCCTCCAGCGTTTGCACCACGCGCGGCGCCACGGCGGCATCGCTGCGCATGCGCCGCTGAATGCGCCAGGCCGTCGACGGCAGCTCGTGTCGCGGCGGCGGCTCGAAGGCCTCATGGCGGCCATCGGGGTGAAAGTGGCGGGTGATGACGCGGTCCGGCCCGGCCTTCTGACGCACGTCGTAGATCACTGCGGTACTGCCGTCGGCCAGCGTCGCGCGTGACCAATCCCAGTCGACGAAGGGGCGGTCGATGGGTTCATCGCCCTCGTTGCTGTCCAGGTAGCCATGGCCGGCCCATTTCAGGCCGGGCAGCGCCATGTCCACCTCCACCCGCGCACAGGGCGCGATCGGCCCCCAGCGATGGCGGCCAGCGTCGTCCAGCGGGGCGACGAAATTCGACAGCGCGTGCGGCATCACACGCACGGTGCCGCGCACCCGCCGGGGCAGCGGGTTGGCGATCTCGTCGAGATCGAAGCACAGCGTCTGCCCGTCCCAACGCACGCGGCTGGGGCCGACGACAAACTCTCGCGCATTGCGCTGCACATGGCGGGCGCCGCGCTCGGTCATGGTCCAGCGCCGTTTGCCGCCGCCGTACAGCGACACATTGATGCTGCAATGGTCCTGCGCCGTTGCCCCGCCCGTGGCGGCTGCGCGCTGGTGGGCCCAGGCGTAATAGGGTGAGAAGACGCTGCCGACGAAGGCGATGATGGTCAGCGCGTGCCGGCCGTCATCGCTGACCGCGTCGAGATACCACCAGAGATATGCACCCGCTGCGACCGGCTGGTCGAATCGAGGTGCGCCATCAAGGTCGCGGCCGCCAGTCGGCCCGACATCGCCGCCATCGGCACGCCCGGGCCCGGATGCACCCCACCCCCAGCCAGGAACAACCCCGGCAGCGCCGTCGCCGCCCCCGGACGTTTGAACAGCGCCAGCCAGCCGTGGGTCGCCGGCCCGTACAGCGCCCCGCCACTGGCCGGGAACAGTTGCTCGAAACCCTGCGGCGTCGTCAACTGCACCTGCTGCGGCGTCGTGTGCAGGGTCAGGCCGCACTGGCGCAGCAGTGACAGAAGCTGGGTCTCGCATGGATCGGTCTCCGTGGCGTCGAAGGGGCGCCGGTCGCCCTCGGCAGGGGCGTTGACCAGGCACAGCAGGCGTTCACGACCATCGCCTTGCGCCGCATCAGTCGCCGCGAACGTCGCCGCACCCGGCAGGCTGCCGTCATCAACCCGGTCCTGGGCGCAGACGTACACGGTGCCGCGCCGCGGCAAGCGCCGAGCACGAAAGATGTCGTCGAACTCCGCGGCATAGTCGTCGTCGAAAAAAACGTTGTGGCGCACCAGCGCAAAGCCCTCGGTGCGCACGTGCATGGCCCAGGTCAGCGCTGACAAAGAGCGGTCCTTGCGCGGTGTTTCGCGCACGGCGCCCTGCACCGCGTCGCCCAGCAGGCCATGGGCCAGCGCCGCCGGGTCGCCGTTGAAGATGACGGAGTCTGCCGGCAGGGTTTCACCACCCGCCAGCACCACCCCACTGGTGCGGCCGCCCGCGACCGCGATGCGTTGCACACGGCTGCCATAGTGCAATTTCACGCCGCGCGCCGCAGCCAGCGCCGCGAGCGACTGCGCCACCGCATGCATGCCGCCTTCGACGGCCCAGACGCCGTCCATCTCGACCTGCGCCACCAGCATCAGCGTGGCCGGCGCCAGCCAGGGCGAGCCCCCGCAGTAGGTGGCGTAGCGCCCGAACAGCTGCTGCAGCCGCGGGTCGGTGAAGCGGCGCGAAAGCAGGCTCCACAGCGATGCAAACGGACCCAGTGCGGCCAGCGCACCCAGGCCCGACGGCCCGAGGTCGGCGGCCATGCTCAACAAGGTGGGCCGACTTGAGCGGATGTAGGGGCCTTCGAGCCGGTCGTAGACCCGGCGCGCCTCGGCGCAGAAGGCGGTGAAGCGTCGGGCCTCGGCGGCGCCGCTGAAATCACCGATGGCGGCGGCCGACGCGCCGGCATCGGCATGAAGGTCCAGCGTCGGCCCATGGCCGCGCCAGGCGTGGCGCGCCAGCACCTGCAGCGGCTGCAGCGCCGGCAGGGCCGACAGGTCGGTGCCGGCCTCGGCCAGGATCTGCTCGAACACCCAGCGCATCGTGAACACCGTCGGCCCGCCGTCGATGGCCGCACCATCCACCTGCTGCTGCCGCATCTTGCCGCCGGGGGTGGCCGCGGCTTCCACCAACGTGACGTCCAGACCGCGACAGGCCAGCAGCAGGGCGCTGACCAGCCCGCCCACACCAGCGCCCACCACCACCACGCGGTGTGCGGCGCGCGGCACCGCGGTACGGCTTGCAGTCGAACGCGCGTCATTCGAATGCCCTTGATTCAAACGCCCGTCAGTCATACGCCGGTCAGTCAAAGACCGCCCCCTGCCAGCGCCCCTGCAAGCGCAGCGGGGTGAAGCGCACGAACATCGATTCCGAGAACCAGCCGCCGGCATGCGCGGCGCGTATTGCTGCCTGATGTGCACCCGCACGGGCGTAGGCGTCCATGGCCGCGACATCGTCCCACAGGCTGACAGTGCACTGGCGCAGCAGCGGGGCCTCGCCCAGGCCCGCCGCCAGGCGACAGCCCGGCGCACCGGTCAGGCCCGCCTGCGCGGCCGGCGCAAATTTCCAGAAAGGCCCCGCCTGGCTCGGCCGGATCGAGGCGCGGGTGAGGGCCACCACAGGGCCTGCGGGCGGCGAGAGGCCCGCATCGACAGGGATGCGCTGCCCGTCCCAACTGCCGCGGCTCGCCCAGGGACGCAGCAGCATCAGGGCCCATTCACGCGAACGCTCGCGCAACTCCTGCACCCGCTGAGCGGTGGCGATGAAGGCTTCGGCCTGCGGCAGGCTGTCGAACAGCGCGACCATGCCCTGGTGCGAGGGGCTGGGCCTGAGAACGAAGCCACCTCCTGCACCGCTGCCCATCACCTTGCCCAAAAGCAGCCCGGGGCTGGCGCGCAGTGGGGCGGCGCCGCGGACGATGTTGTGCCAGCCCCAGGGCCACCACCGCGGCAGGATGTCGGACAGCATGATCACGACGACGGGCTCGGCGGGAAGCTGCACGCCGCCTGGCCGCTCGACATCTGGCGATGACCGGGCTGGCACGGCATCGCCGTTGCGCAACAGGGGCTGAATGCCGGGCACGGGTGCGGGGGCCTCAAACGAATTCGGCCGACCACCTTCAGGGCGATCGGCCGGCTTCAACATCACAGGGCGGGGCGGCACCTGCAGCGCGATCTGACAGGCGGGCAACAGTCGGGCGGGCAGTCGAGCATCCGTCAGCGGGCCACCTCGGCCATCGCCACGGCGGAGGCAGGGGAAGCCGCCGGATCGGGCGGCGGCGCGGTGACGCGCTGCAACTCAGGGAAGCCCTCGGCCATCTTCGCGCCGTACAGCGGCTTGAACACGCCCTGGTGGCAGGTGGTGCAATTGACCTTCGCCACATCGCCGCCGGGACCCAGGCGATTGGCCGGGAAGGTGCTGGTCAGCGGTACCAGGTAGTTGTTGTTCACCGCCCGCACCATGCGGATGCCATGCCACGCTGTACCCAGTTGCGGTGGCACGTCGTTCCATTGCCCCATCGAGCGAGTGTTGTGGCAGTAGGTGCAGTTGACGCCCAACGACTTGCTGAAATGGATCATCAAACCGAAGGTGTGCTCTGCGTCCTTGGTGCTGGTGTTCGGGCCGGTGGGCAGCGCGGTCGGGCCGTTGACACGGATGGACTTGTCACCCAGCAGGTAACTGCTGAACGGATCGTTCGGCAACGACGCCACACCCACCGACATCGCAGGTGAATTCTGTCCGTCAAGGTTGCCGATGAAGTTCGCCCTCTTGTCCTGTGCGTCGGCCGTGAACCAGACATTGGCAGGCACCGGGTTGCCGCGGTGGCAGGTGTAGCAGGTGACCCCCGTCTCGGCCACGTGGCCCTTCCAGTCCTGGTTGATCGTCTGCGTCATCTGCAGCATGCGCCGCGACACGATCTTGGTGTACTTGCTGTCGTCGGCGAAGTTTTCGCCCACGTGGCAGTAAGTGCAGCCCTCCTTGGGCGAGACCCAACTCGTGATGGCGACCATGTGGCGCGCGAACTGCCCCACGCTGAGGTCGCCCAGCACCTGCACGTTCTGGTAAATGTCGCGCGCTTTCGGGCCGTCGGGGCTGGCGGCGTCCGGCGTGGCAGGCGCCACGTTGGCCGCCGTCTTGGCTTCTACCGTGCGCGGGTTGTAGACCACCTCCATGCCCGTGCCGCGATAGCCACGCTGCACAGGGTCCACCGGCGGTCGTTCGCATCCGGCCAGCAGCGTCACCGCCGCCAGCACGGCCAGACTTGCCTTGAACAGTTTGTGCATCACTTGACCCCTTGAAGCAGCGTGGCGGGGTCCACCACCGGCGGGTAGACCGCGGGGTAGGCAGGCGCCACACCGTGCTTGACCGCCCACAGATACCAGTTGTCCACGACGGTGCCCGTCAGCAGGATGCCGATGCCGCCGACCAGAGGGGTGAGCACAGCAAACCACCAGGCCCAACGGTGGATGGATTCCATCGTCGCGTTGAAGCCCATCGTCCAGCGCCAGAACAGCGCGGCGCGTTCGCTGGCCGTGCCGCGGTCCGTAATCTGCTCAATCTCGCGTTCCCCACCGTAACGGCCCACCGCCAGGATGGTGGCGCCGTGCATCGCAAACAACAAGGCCGAACCGTACAGGAAGGCGATGGACAGTGCGTGGAAGGGGTTGTAGAAGAGATTGCCGTAGCGCAGCGAGAAGGCCGCCGTCCAGTCCAGGTGCGGGAAGATGCCGAAGGGCACGCCCTCGGCCCAGCTGCCCATCAGCACGGGCCGGAACAGGCCCAGCACCAGCATCAGCCAGATCGCCGCGGCAAACGCCCAGGCCACGTGCGTGCCCATGCCCAAGGCGCGGGCCCGGGTGTACATGCGGGCCCACCACAGCAGCACCGAGATGGTCAGGAACAGCCCGGCAATCTGCCACCAGCCGCCTTCGTTCAACGGTGCCAGGGCGAGGCCATTGGCCGGCGCTGGCGGCTCCAGCGCCAACCAGAACAGCTGCCGCAGGAACTGGATCGGGTCCCAGTTGACCTGGGCCAACATGTTCAGCCCCATGATGTTGACGGAGAGGCAGCCGAAGATCAGCGAAGCCAGCCCGAGACCACCCAGATAGATGGGCCCGATCTGGGCATTGCCCACGCGGCCGAGCAGATGGATGTGCAGGGGCACCTTGCCGGTGCGCGGGCTGTCCCGCGACGACAGCGGGACGCCCATGTCGGCAGGTCCAGCCACCTGGACGGCAGTGAAGAGGTTCAGATATTCAGCCATGTCGTTCGCTCCTCAGATTCACTGCAGAGGCCATTGAGACCAGATCGGCAGATTCAGCCACCAGCCCCACCATTCAGGCCAGCCACGGGTCCAGAAGGGGCCGCTGATGACGATGCAGACAGCGCTCCAGAACACCGCGGACAGTGCAAGAAACAGTCCCAGGCGGTGGATGCCCAGCGTGCCGACGGAGTAACCGATGGTGTCGCGGAAAAAGGTGTCTTCGTATTCCGGCGTCTTGACCCGCTCGCCCTTGGCCGGATTGGTCGAAGACAGGATCAGCGCCCCGTGCAACGACAGCGCCAGCGTCGTGGTGAAGAAGAAGGTGATGGCCAGCATGTGCGCCGGGTTGTAGTGGAAGTGCAGGTACTGATACCCCACGTTCGACACCCAATCCAGGTGACTGAAGATGCCGTACGGGAAACCATGTCCCCAGGCACCCAGCAGCACCGGGCGGATCACGACCAGGGTCACGTACGCAAAGATCGCAAAACCGAAGGCGATGGGGACGTGATACCCCATGCCCAGTTTTCGGCAGATTTCCGCCTCGCGCAGGGCCCAGGACACGAAGGCCCCGATGGCACACACGGTGATGACTTGCCACAGACCACCTTCCAGCAGCGGGGCGAGGCCCAGGCCATAGGACAGGTCGGGTGGAGCGATGTTGATTTGCCACAGATTCCAGGTCGGCCCTTGCGAGGCGCCCCAAAGAATCATGGCCGTGCCCAGGAAGGAAAAGAAGATCGTCGTCACGCCGAAGAATCCGACGTAGAACGGACCCACCCAGAAATCGAACAGGTCGCCCCCGATGAGGGTACCCCCGCGCACACGGTACTTCCGCTCGAAACTCAGCATCGCCATATTGATTACCTCCGACCGCAGGGCGCTGTCACGTCAGCCCCGGCGGCGAGTTTTTTTACTACGGGCGGACAAAGCCGGCGACTTATGCCGCCTTGCCCGCCTTGACTGGCAAGTAGACCAGACTTACTTGGTCGAGATCGATGCCACCGCCGTAGGCATGGGGGCCGTCTGCGACGCCACCACAGCCTTCTTCGGGCCGTCCAACCAATTGAACTTGTTCGTGCTCAGCAAGATGAGGTGAATCATCGCTGCCAGTGCGAACAGAAATACACCCTGAACGACCATCGCGCGCAGCGGGTCGTACAAACGCCAAATTCTCCACATGATTCCAAGCTCCTAAGTGAGATGCGACATGAAGGTATAAACCGCTGCCTTGACGCCGCCAAAAACGGACTTCACACCCTCTGCCCCGGGCAGCCAGGAACGCCATTGCCAACCCAGCAACTGCCCCGACAGGGCAATGGCGAAGAAGACCAGAAAGCTCAAGGCGAATATCACCGTCCAACCGTGGAAGTTGGTGGTGGCATGCGCCCTTTGCGGCCGGAGCTCAACGTGAGTGGTCATGGTGTTTCCTTTTCACCCGGGGGTGATCAGAGGATGTTCAGAGCCAGGGACGCCAGACCCAGACGAGGATGTGCGCTACCACGGCGATGGCCGTGAAACCGACGAAACCCTGCACGTAGTACGTGTGGAATTCCTGCGCCTCGTCATCGGTCATACCCGATATCGAGCCTTTTCTATCAACCATAGGACAGGTCCTTTCCGATTGCGGCCTTGAGGCCGTGCCGCGCGCGACCCGCGCGGCTTGGGCAGCCGCGGCACAGTGCCACGACGTCTTGTGATCCGGCCAGGGGCCGGATCGAAATGGGTTGGGGGCCTGCGTTCATGCCGGCTCCGTGATGCCGAGCGCGTTGCGCACGCGATCCAGCGTGACCTTGGCTTCGCCGGCGGCGCGCGCGGCGCGCTCGGT
>JBBSCX010000044.1:0-15185 GCA_038249905.1 Burkholderiales bacterium | reverse complement strand
GTTTCATCAGCGCCATCGTCATGGCGCGGCGGCTCGCGGCCGCGGCTGCTGCTACTGCTGCTGCTACTGCTACTGCTACTGCTACTGCTACTGCTACTGCTACTGCTACTGCTACTGCTACTGCTGCGGCTGCGGCCTAGTTCGCCGCGGCGGTGCCCACCGCCGCCAGCTGGCGCCGAGCGCGCGCGGTGGCGCGTTCCATCAGCCAGGCTTCCTCGAAGGCGCGCAGGCGGCCGCTGTCGCACAAGCGCAGCAACATGCGCCGGGTCAGCGACAGCGCCTGCTTGTGGCGCCCGCCGCGGGTGAAGACGAAGAAGTTGCGGCCCTCGCTGACATGCGTCAGCCGCACCTTGTGCCAGGCGCCTTCCAGGTGCATGCGGTAGGCAAAGCCCAGCTGCACGCGCTCGGCCAGAGCGGCGCCGCTGACGGGTTCGGCGGCGTCGGACAGTGCCGGCACGCCGGGCAGGGGCGGAGCTTCGACGGCCGCGGACCCGCTGGTGCTGCCGCCAACGGCCGCCAGTGCGGCTTCTTCGGCCGTCAGGTCGATGTCCACCGTGCCGTCCCAGTCGACGGCCGACTCGCTGACCAGCCCCAGGCGCTGCGCCTCGTCGGCGCTGAGCTCGGGCATCTCGAGCGCATCGGTCAGCACCGGCAACGTGGCCCGCAGTTCCTGCAGTTCGCGACGCGAAGGCAGCGGTTTTTCCAGCGCCTTGTCGACCTGCAGGGCCATCAGGTTGATGTCCAGCGGCTGCAGGCCGGGCGTTTTCAGCGCTTCGGCATGGGCTGGCATCAGGCGGCCGAAGAATTCGCGCCGCTGGGCGTCGGGCCAGGCGATCAGGTTCATGCCCTCGTTCAGGTCCTGCATCAGCTTGGGCAGGTCGGCGAGGAACACTTTGCGCTGTGCCGGCGTGGCCTTGGGCTGCACGCTCATGAACAGGTCGCGCCCGGCGCGGCGCATGCGCGCGGCGGTGACGCCGCCGTCGGTGTGCGCGCCTGCGCGCAGCAGCACCTGGCTCCAGGTGCGGGCAATGAAGTCGCGCACGAAGCCGGGTGCGGCCAGGGGCTTGAGATCGCCGTCCAGGCGCTGGGCATAGGCCTGGTGCAGCAGCAGTTCGACTTCCTTGTCCGCCAGCACGGCCGCGGGGTCGCCGTCGGCCTTGGCGGCCTGGGCCGACTGCTCGGCGACAAAGGCCTCCAATGCCGCCAGTTGCTGTTCGTAGGTCTCGATCTGGTCGAAGTCGCCCTCGACGATCTGGTGCACCAGCTCGCGCATCTTCGCCAGCAGGGCGCGGGAGCCGTCCTCGTCGAAGTCCTCGAAGGCCGCGCCCAGCGAGGCGATGCGGTTGACGAAGCGCCGCACCGGGTGGCGGCGTGACGAGAAGAAGCTCGGGTCGCCCAGCGCCGCGCGCAGCACCGGCAACTGCAGCCGCGCGATCTGACGCGCCACCTGCGGCGGCACCTTGGGGTCGGACAGGATTTGGTCGAACAGGCCGCCGATGACGTCGATGACCATGTGGTCCAGCTGCCCGCGGCTGGCTTGGCGCAACGCGTCGCGGTGGGCATGGATGACGTTGGGTGGCGGAGGGGCCCCGGTGTCCCAGGCACCTCCACCCCCGCCCCCGCCCCCCGGGCCCCCGCCGCCGCCGTGGACGGCGCCAGGTTCGCTGCCCCCGTCCCCGCCCTGGGCGACCGCGAGCCGGCGCAGCAGACCCATCAGTGCCGGGTCGACGGCGCCCAATGGCGTGCCGCCCCCGCCGCCCGCCTGGCCGCTGTTCTGGCCACCCATCCCCATGCCACGACCGGCGTCGCCCGCGCGCGGACCGGGCAGGCCGCGGCCCCAGGACGAGAGTGCGGGCAGACCTTGCAGGTGCGCGTCGGCCCGCGAGTGCAGGCTGTCCATCGCACTGCCCAGCCCGCCGTCGCGGGTGGTGGGGTCCACGCCGCCACGGGAACTGTCATTGCCGCGTCCCGCAATGGCCCTCACGCCCAGGCTCAGCGGGCGCACGCCTGCATCGCGCAGGTCGCTGACGCTGGCGGCATAGGCCGCGCGCAACAGGGTCGCCAGCGAACGGCCCAGTTCGGTGGCCAGCACCTTGCGCAGGTCATCACGTTCGGACACTGCGTCCACGCCCTTGATCAGCGCGTGCCCCACCAGATCGGGCCGCAGCGGGTTGCGCTCCACTGCCAGGCCCGCCGCTGCCGCGCCGGGTCCGCCGGCCGCTGCCGCCGCTTCGGCCAGCAACGACGCCACCAGGCCGTCGAGGTCGCGCAGCTCCCACTCGCACGCATGCGCCACTTCCTGGCCGAAACGCTCGGCCGAGATCTGCGCCTCGACCTCGCGGTCGTCCACCAGGCGCAGCGCGTCCCACGACGTCGGCGGCGGTGCGGTGTCGGCAGCGGGTCGCGGGCCGCCGAGTTCGCGCAGCAACTTCTCGTCGAAGGCGTCGTTGAAGGCCAGCACGAACACGGCCGACTTGCGGTTGAGCTCGAACTGCGCCCCCAGCAGGCCGTCACGCTGATAAACGCTGCTGGCGGCCAGCGCCGACAGCCCCAGGCTCTCGATGGTGCGTTCGCAGGCTTCGCGTGCCGCCAGCTTCAGGCGTTGCACGGCTCGCTCCAGCGGTGCGGGCAGGCGGTGGACGGGACGGGGTTTCATGCGCGCTGGGGGCCTGCGTCGGAGTATGCGGCATGCCCGCGACGCTGGCGCCCGGCGGGGTCGCCGGGCCAGTGCGCGCATCAACTTGCGAACCGGCAGGTGAATGGAAGGCTGAACGGCCCGGTCCAAGACCAGCAGCACGACCCGGACGTGACCCGCAAGCGACCCGCAAGCGACCCCGCAATGGCCCACCCCACAGGATGGACCCGGTTTGGAGCCGTCAGGCCGGCGAAGGCGCCCGGTCTAGAATCAGCGGTTGTTTCCAGATCCCAGAACCCCCAAAGGTCATCTACATGAGTGACGTGAACGGCGCGGCAAACGCGTCGAGTGGCGCTTCTGCAAACGTGGCACCGTGCCTGGCTTCGGCCTCACCGGATGACCCGAGCCGGCGCACCTGGATCGCCATCACCTGCGGCGCCGGTGTCATCGGGGGTGCGGCTGTGGCCGTGCCCTTCGTCAGCAGTTTTGCGCCTTCTGAGCGTGCGCGGGCCGCGGGTGCACCGGTGCAGGTCGACATCAGCGCCTTGCAGGCAGGACAGAAGCTCACCGTCGAATGGCGTGGCAAGCCAGTGTGGATCCTGCGTCGCACGCCAGAGCAACTGGCCTCTCTGGCTGCGCTCGACCCGCAACTGGCCGACCCCGCATCGGCGCGCACCCAGTACCCGACGCCGTTCTACGCGCGCAACCCCCACCGTTCGATCAAGCCCGAGTACTTTGTGGGCGTGGGCATCTGCACCCACTTGGGCTGCTCGCCCGGCGACAGGCTCACGCCCGGGCCCCAGCCCTCGCTGCCCGACGATTGGGCGGGCGGCTTCCTGTGTGCATGCCACGGTTCGACATTCGACCTGGCGGGGCGCGTGTTCAAGAACAAGCCGGCGCCCGACAACCTCGAAGTGCCGCCGCACATGTACGTGACCGACACCGTCCTGCTGATCGGCGAAGACAAGCAGGCATGAGCCGCAGACCGAACCCCGCATTCTGGTTCGTACAAAGGTAGTTCAAGATGGCTGAATTCAAGCAGGCGCCGGCTGGCGCATCGGTTGGCGAACAAGTGCTGACCTGGGTCGACAACCGCTTTCCGGCATCCAAGCTCTACAAAGAGCACCTGTCGGAGTACTACGCACCGAAGAACTTCAACTTCTGGTACTTCTTCGGCAGCCTGGCGCTGCTGGTGCTGGTGATCCAGATCGTCACCGGCATCTTCCTGGTCATGCACTACAAGCCCGACGCGGCCCTGGCCTTCGCCTCGGTCGAGTACATCATGCGCGAAGTGCCCGGTGGCTGGCTGATCCGCTACATGCACAGCACCGGCGCGAGTGCCTTCTTCGTCGTCGTTTACATGCACATGTTCCGCGGCATGATCTACGGCAGTTACCGCAAGCCGCGCGAACTGGTGTGGATCTTCGGCTGCGCCATCTTCCTGTGCCTGATGGCCGAGGCCTTCATGGGCTACCTGCTGCCCTGGGGACAGATGTCGTACTGGGGGGCGCAGGTCATCATCAACCTGTTCGCCGCCATCCCCTTCATCGGGGCCGACCTGGCACTGCTGATCCGTGGCGATTACGTGGTCGGCGATGCCACGCTCAACCGCTTCTTCGCCTTCCACGTCATTGCCGTGCCGCTGGTGCTGCTGGGCCTGGTGGTGGCGCACATCATCGCGCTGCACGAGGTGGGTTCGAACAACCCCGACGGCGTCGAGATCAAGGCCAAACGGGACCCCAAGACCGGTATCCCGTTGGACGGCATTCCGTTCCATCCCTACTACACGGTGCACGACATCCTTGGCGTCAGCGTGTTCCTGATCCTGTTCACCGCGGTCATCTTCTTTGTGCCCGAAGGCGGCGGCTACTTCCTCGAGTACAACAACTTCATCCCCGCCGACCCCCTGACGACGCCGCTGCACATCGCCCCGGTCTGGTACTTCACGCCCTACTACTCGATGTTGCGCGCCGTCACCGACCCGTTGGTCACCGTGTTCGCGGTGCTGGTGGCCATCGGCGCGGTGCTGGCAGTGTTGAAGGGCGGCTTCTCGAATACCGTGAAGGGCGCGATCCTGGCCGCCGGTCTGGTCGCGATCTTCCTGCTCAAGGCCTTCGACGCCAAGTTCTGGGGTGTGGTCATCATGGGCATGGGCGTGCTGGTGATGTTTCCGCTGCCCTGGCTGGACCGCAGCCCGGTACGGTCCATCCGCTACCGTCCGAGCTGGAACAGGTGGCTCTATGGCATCTTCGTGCTCAACTTCTTCGTTCTCGGCTATCTGGGCATCAAGCCGGTGTCGGAAATTGGCACCCTGGTGTCACAGGCTGGCACACTGTTCTACTTCGGCTTCTTCCTGCTGATGCCTTGGTGGAGCCGCCTGGGCGAATTCAAGCCCGTGCCCGACCGCGTCACCTTCCAGCCCCATTGAGCGCGGCAGTCAAGCACAGCATCATGAAAAAGAGCCTCCACGCAATCCTGTTTCCGTTGCTGGCCTGCATGGCCATGGCGGCGGCCACCGTGCCGGCCCGCGCCGCGGGTGACGGCATCGCCTGGGACAAGTTCCCGACCGAACGCATCACCGACATGGCGGCGCTGCAGAACGGCGCCAAGCTGTTCAGCAACTATTGCCTGAGCTGCCATGCCGCGACCTACATGCGCTACAACCGGCTGCGCGAGATCGGTCTGACCGAGGAGCAGATCGCCGACAACCTGGTGTTCACCGGCGCCAAGGTCGGCGACACGATGCAGGTGGCGCTGGCGCCCAAGGACGCGAAGGTGTGGTTCGGCAAGGTGCCGCCCGACCTGACACTGATCGCGCGCTCGCGCTCGGCCGCCGGCCAGGGCAGCGGTGCCGACTACATCTACACTTACCTGCGCACCTATTACCGCGACGACACCAAGCCCACGGGCTGGAACAACGCCGCCTTCCCCAATGTCGGCATGCCGCATGTGCTGTGGGAACTGCAGGGCCAGACGCGCGCCGTGTTCGAGGACGTCAAGGACCCCAAGGACCCGAGCCGCGTGACCCATGTCTACAAGGGCCTGGAGCAGATCACGCCGGGCACGATGTCGCCGGCCGAGTACCAGCTGGCGGTGGCCGATCTGGTCGCCTTCCTGCAGTGGATGGCCGAGCCCAACCAGAACGACCGCAAGCGCCTGGGCGTGTGGGTGCTGCTGTTCCTGGCGGTATTTACGGTGATCGCATGGCGACTGAACGCGTCGTTCTGGAAGGACGTGAAGTAACTCAGGGCAAAATCGCCCTCTGCCCGGCCGTTCAGGCCCGGGCGCACGAGCGCAGCGAGGGGGGTTCGCCACCCGGCTGCGTTCTTCGTCTTTTCCGGGGCCCTGGTGCCCCCCGCTGACCGAGGGCTCGCCTCCATGATGGTTCTTTACTCCGGCACGACCTGCCCCTATTCGCACCGTTGCCGTTTCGTGCTGTTCGAAAAGGGCATGGACTTCGAGATTCGCGACGTGGACATGTTCGCGAAGCCGGAAGACATCGCGCTGATGAACCCGTACAACGAGGTGCCCATCCTGGTGGAGCGCGACCTCATCCTGTACGAGTCGCACATCATCAACGAGTACATCGACGAGCGCTTTCCGCACCCGCAGCTGATGCCCGGTGACCCGGTGGCGCGGGCGCGCGTGCGCTTGTTCCTGTTCAACTTCGAGAAGGAGCTGTTCAGCAACGTCAACCTGCTCGAAGGCCGCAGCGTCAAGGCCACGGAGAAGCAGTTGGAGAAGGCGCGCGACCAGATCCGCGACCGCCTGACGCAACTGGCGCCGATCTTCCAGAAGAACAAGTACATGCTCGGCGACGACTTCAGCATGCTGGACGTGGCCATCGCCCCGCTGCTGTGGCGCCTGGACTACTACGGCATCGACCTGAGCAAGAACGCCGTGCCGCTGCTGAAGTACGCCGAGCGCATCTTCTCGCGGCCGGCTTACATCGAGGCGCTGACGCCGTCCGAAAAGGTCATGCGCAAGTAAGTCGCCCCGGTCCCGCCCGCCGCTGCCTACCCGATGGCCGAACCCACCGATCTGTCCGGCAACAGCCAGGGCACATCCACACGCCCCTACCTGCTGCGCGCGCTGCACGACTGGTGCACCGACAACGGCTTCACGCCCTACATCGCGGTGCATGTGGACGACAGCGTGCAGGTGCCGCGCGAGTACGTGAAGAACCACGAGATCGTGCTCAACGTCGGCTTCGAGGCGACCACGAACCTGAAGCTGGGCAACGACTTCATCGAGTTCAAGGCCCGCTTCGGCGGCAGCGCGCGCGAGATCCTGGTCCCCGTCGACCATGTGGTGGCGATCTACGCCCGTGAAAACGGGCAGGGCATGGCCTTCCCGGTGCCGACCGCAGGTGGCAAGACGGCCGTTGCCGCTGGTGCGGTTTCTGGCGCGTCAACCGACGCGGCGTCGGCCACGGCCGCGGGAACGGCGTCCCTGGAACCCCGGCCCGAGACGCGGCCGACGGCCTTGCGCGGCCTGCGCCTGGCCAGCAGCGAAGTCACGACATCCGCAGAGCCCGGTGGGCCCCCAGCCGCCGACGACAGCGACCCGCCCGACCCCAGCGATCCCGCTCCACGGCCGACGCTGAAGCGGGTGAAATGACGTCCGAGGTGACGTCCGAAGTGACGTCCGAAGTGATGTCCGAAATGACGCCCGCGCTGCGGCTTCTACAATTCTGTGCGGCCTCTCACCGCATCCCGCCGGCTTAGCTCAGCAGGTAGAGCACCCGCCTTGTAAGCGGAAGGTCGTCCGTTCGATTCGGACAGCCGGCACCATTGCAGACCTCGCGCCGACGCATCCGCGCGCCACCGTCCTCAGGCTTTCGCCGCGACCCCCAGCATCCGCTCGTAGTCCTTGCGGTACAGCTGAGCCAGCCGCAGCTTGCGTGTGTCGCTGAGCAGCTTGCCGGAGATCTGGAAGAACTTCGTCTCCTCCTCCTTCAGGTGGTGACGCACCTTGTGCGCCAGTTCGCTGGCCTTGGTGCTCCAGGCCTGGCCGGCCGGTTCCAGCGCCCCAAGGTCTTCCACCAGTTCGTCCATGTCATGGTGCTCGGCCAGTGCGTGGCGGGCGCTGTTCAGGCCCATGTCGTGCATCATCATCGGCACGTAGAGATAACGCTCCTCGGCTGCGGCATGTGCGGCCAGCTCGATGCGCAGTTCGCGGAACAGCGCGGCGCGCTTCGATGCGTTCTTTGCCAGCGTGCGCACCATGCTGCTGCACAGACGCCGCTGTCTGGCGTGGCTCGCACGCAGCTCGTCGTAGATGTTGTTCATGGCAGCCGCCCGTCGGTGATGGAGACGGGACGAGTTTGCCGCAGCGCCGGTCGTCGACCCGCCTTTCGATCCGCACCATCCCCATCCACCACGGCGCATCCAGCCGCAGTGCCAAGGCGGGTAATCCCCCGTGCCAGCCATGCACCCTGCCCCAGGCAGGGCAGCCGGGTGCCGTAAAGTGCGCGCATGACGATCAAACCCCTGCTTGCCGCGGTCGTGCTGTCCTTGTCCTGCGGCGCCGCCACCGCAGCCCCCACCTGGATCACGCTGAGCGACGACGCGCTGCAGGTGCTGCAGCGCATGTCCCCGCAGGTGCAGGTGGTGGCCACGGCCGAGGTGTCCGTCACCGTGCCCGAGGCCGCGCGCAGCAGCCGGCTGCGCACGCGCACGGAGACCGTGCACGCGGTCGAGGTGGACGAGCAATGGATCGAGATGCTGTCGCTGATGGTGCACGCTGAACTGCAGCGCTGCGGCGGCTATGTGCACCATGACAGCGAGGCTGCGGCCCGTGCCGAGCTGCAGCGCCTGCAGGCGGCACCGACCGCCGTCGGCCCGGCGCCCAGCTACGCCATCGACGATGTCAAGCTGGTGCGCGCGATGCTGCCGCTGCTGCAGGCCAGCCATGTGCTGTCCACCATCGAAAGTCTGGCCGTGTTCCAGAACCGGCGCTTCAACAGCTCACACGGTGTCAATGCCTCGAACTGGTTGTTCAATCATTGGGCCAACCTCAAACCCGTCGCACGGCGCGATGTCTTCGTCACCCAGGTGGCGCACAGCGGCTATGGGCAGAAGTCGGTGTCCTTCGAGATTCGCGGCACCGGCACCCCCAACGAGGTCGTGATCCTCGGCGGCCACCTCGACTCCATCGCCGGCAGCGGCATCGAGACCTCGCGCGCGCCGGGCGCCGATGACAACGCCAGCGGCATTGCCGGGCTGACAGAGATCATCCGCGTGATGATGGCCGCCGGCTACAAGCCGAAGCGCACGCTTCGCTTCATCGGTTATGCCGCCGAAGAAGTGGGCCTGCGCGGGTCGGGCGACATCGCGGCCAGCTACCTCGCCGTGCCCGAGCTGGTGATGGGGGTGCTGCAGCTGGACATGACGGCCTTCCGCAGCGCGCTGGACAGCAAGGACATCTGGCTCTACACCGACTACACCAATGCCGAGCAGAACCAGTTCCTGGCCAGCCTGACCGGCTTTTATCTGCCGCAATTGACGGTGGGCTACAGCGCCTGCGGCTATGGTTGTTCTGACCACGTCTCGTGGCACAACCGCGGCTTTCGCGCCTCGTTTCCGCACGAAGCCAGCAACGCCAACTACAACCGCATGATCCACACCGTCAACGACACCACCGCCACCTTCGGCAACACCGCCAGCCATGCGCTGAAGTTCACGCAGCTGTCCCTGGCCTATGCGGTAGAGCTTGGCGGCAACGGCCTGTCGCGCAAGGAACAGCTGGCGCTTGCCCGCGATGCAGTGCCGTCCCCGCCTTGATGCGGTCGTCGGCGCGGTGATGGCGCCGTTCCGTCCGTCCCTTCCGTTCCTTCCGTCCGGTGCACTCCGGGCGGCCCAGGCCGGGTTGTGCCTGGCGGCGTGGATGGCACACGGCCTGGCTGCGGCGCAGCCCTCGGCCGAGCCCGCCCAGCCGGCTGCACAGCAGATCGTCATCACCGGGTCGACCAGCGCGCGCCGCATCACCGACGCGCCGCACGCCATCAGCGTGGTCGATGCCGCTGAGCTGCGCGCCGCCGGGCCGATGTTGAACTTGTCCGAGGCACTGGTGCGTGTGCCCGGGCTGGTGGCCAACAACCGCGGCAATTACGCCCAGGACCTGCAGTTGTCCAGCCGCGGCTTCGGCGCGCGGGCCGGCTTCGGTGTGCGCGGCCTGCGGCTGTACAGCGATGGCATCCCGGCCACCATGCCCGACGGCCAGGGCCAGGTGTCGCATTTCGACCTGGCCGGTGCCGAACGGGTGGAGGTGCTGCGCGGGCCCTTCTCGGTGCTGTACGGCAACAGTTCGGGCGGCGTGGTGGCGTTGTTCAGCGCGCCGGTGCGCGCGCAGACGGCCGAGGGCGGCCTGGACCTGGGCAGTTTCGGGCTGCGCCATTTGCGGGTGGCGGCCGCATCGCCGCTCGGCACCTTGCGGGCCGACGGCACGCCGGCCTGGTCGGTGCGCGCCCACGCAGCGGCGATGCAGATCGACGGCTTTCGTCCGCACAGCCGCGCCCGCCGCAGCCTGGCCGGCGCCCAGGCCAGCTGGCACGGCGACCAGGACCGTCTGGTGTTGCAGCTGGGCCATGCCGACCAGCCGGCGCAGGACCCGCTGGGCCTGAGCCGGGCACAGTTCGAGGCCGACCCGTACCAGACCACGCCCCAGGCCACACGCTTCAACACCCGCAAGACGGCACAGCAGACCCAGGCGGGCCTGGCCTGGACACGCCGCTTCGACGCCGGCGCCCTGCGCGAAAGCCAGCTCGTCGTCTACCGCGGCGGGCGCAGCGTGGCGCAGTGGCTGGCGATCGAACCGGGCATACAGGCCGGCGCACGCCATGGCGGCGGTGTGATCGATTTCGACCGTGGCTACGGCGGCATCGACGCGCGGCTGCGATGGGGCTGGGACGGCGTCGAACTGGTCGCCGGCGCCGCGCGCGAGACGCAGACCGACCAGCGCCGCGGTTTCGAGAACTTCACCGGCACGGGCGCCGCCCAGGTGCTGGGCACCACGGGTCGTCTGCGGCGCGAGGAGCGCAACAGCGCGCAGACGCAGGACGGCTACGCCCAGGTCGAATGGACGCCGCTGCCCGCGCTGGCCTACAGCGCCGGCCTGCGTGCCGGTCGCGTGCGGCTGCAGGCCGAGGACCGCTTCCTGTCCAACGGCGACGACAGCGGCGCGCTGGTCTTCGACTATCAGAACCCGGTCGCCGGGCTGCGCTGGCAGGCGGCGCCGGGGTTGAGCCTGCACGCCAGCGCCGGGCGCGGCTTCGAATCGCCGACGCTCGGTGAACTGGCCTACCGGCCCGATGGCGTGGGCGGCTTCAATGCCGCACTGAAGCCGCAGCGCAGCCGGCAGTTCGAGGCCGGCGCCAAGTGGCGGTCCGGGGCGCTGTCGCTGGATGCAGCCGTGTTCCGCGCCGACACCAGCGACGAGATCGGCGTGGCCACCAACGCCGGCGGGCGCAGCAGCTTCCAGAACGTCGGCCGCACCCGGCGCAGCGGGGCGGAGTTGGCCCTGGGCTGGCAGGCCGGCGCCTGGCGCGCCCAGTGGGCGGCCAACCTGCTGCGTGCCAGCTACCGCGATCCGTTCCTGGCCTGCGCTGGCCTGCCCTGCGCATCGCCCAGCCTGCCGGTGGCCGCCGGCAACCGCCTGGCCGGGACCCAGCCCGGCAGCGTCTGGGCCGAACTGGCATGGCGCGACGCACGCTGGGGCGAGGCGGCAGTCGAACTGCGCCAGGTCGGGCGCACGGCCGTCAATGACAGCAACAGCCAGTTCGCACCGGCCTACGGCCTGGTCGCCTTGCGCTGGACGAAGCAGTTCAAGCTCGGCGGCGGCTGGGTCGCTGAAAGCCTGCTGCGCCTGGACAACGCCGGCGGCCGCCGCCATGTCGGCAGCGTCATCGTCAACGACGCCAACGCCCGCCACTTCGAACCCGGGGCGCCGAGGCACTGGTTGCTGGCGCTGCGGCTGAGCACGGTGCGCTGAGCGCCGAACGGGGCCCGAGCCCGAGGGCTCGTGCGTTCAGCCGCCTGAAGCTGCTCGCGGCTGCACCTTTACCCGCAACGGCAGCGGGGCGAAGCCGTCGCGCTGCAGCACGGCCTGCAGCTCGGGCAGGCACTGGCGCAATTTGGCAGCGGCGGCGCTGCCCTCGGCCAACAGGGTCCAGCCCTTGTCGTCGAGGGGTCCCGGCCGCACCGCGGCGCGCAGCGCTTCAGGCAGGGCCGGGCCCACCGCCGACCAGCGGGCCTTGGAGGCCTGCACCCGCGCCAGCAGCTCGGCCAACGGGGTGCTGTGGTCCAGCGCCTGCCGCAGCGGCATGCTGTGGTCGGGACCTGCACCGGGTCCACGGGGTTGGGACGGTGTGCGACGGCTCATGCGCAGGAGTCTAAGGAGGCAGATCCTCCTGCCCGACATCGCATCACCCACCGCATCACCCACAGCATCACCCACCGCAGCCCGTCGCCGGCGTGCCGACGAAGCTTGCAGGGCCCGCCCGCCCCGGCAGCCGAAGGCAGTCAGGAGCGAGCCGCATCCGACCCCGGTGCTACCATTTCGAGCTTTGCCCCTGTCGGTTCGGCTGCCAGGAACAACCTGGGTCCTGTGGTCCGCCTTGCAGACCGGCCCGCCGCCCCCACTTCCCCACTTCGCCATTTCCCAGAGGTCCCACGGGCACACCCACCGGGCTGGGCCACAGGGCACACCGCCCGTGCAGACCGCCCGTCCCTCCGGGCCCCCGGACCCAACAGAGCCGCCGCATGTTCCCCACCTTCCTGAAATCGCTCTTCGGCAGCCGGAACGACCGCCTCCTCAAGACCTTCCGCAAGACCATCGAGCACATCAACTCGCTGGAGCCTGCTTTCGAGGTTCTGGACGACGCCGCACTGCGCGCCAAGACCGACGAGTTCAAGGCCCGCATCGCCCAGGGCAGCACCCTGGACGAGTTGCTGCCCGAGGCCTTCGCGGTGGTGCGCGAAGGCGGCAAACGGGTACTGAAGATGCGCCACTTCGACGTCCAGCTGCTGGGCGGCATGGCCTTGCACCAGGGCAAGATCGCCGAGATGCGCACCGGCGAGGGCAAGACCCTGATGGCGACGCTGCCGGTGTACCTGAATGCCCTGGGCGGCAAGGGCGTGCACGTGGTCACCGTCAACGACTACCTGGCGCGTCGCGACGCCGAATGGATGGGCCGCCTGTACGGCTTCCTGGGCCTGGCGGTGGGCGTCAATGTGCCCGGCATGCAGCGCGACGAAAAGCAGGTCGCCTTTGCCGCCGACGTCACCTACGGCACCAACAACGAGTTCGGCTTCGACTATCTGCGCGACAACATGGTGCTGGAGGTGCGCGACCGCGTCGCCCAGCGCGGTCTGAACTACGCCATCGTCGACGAGGTCGACTCGATCCTGATCGACGAGGCGCGCACCCCGCTGATCATCTCCGGCCAGGCCGAGGACCACACCGCGCTGTACGTGCAGATCAATGGCGTCGTGCCGGCGCTGACCAAGCAGATCGGCGAGGCCGACCCGCGCACCGGCGAGGGGGTGATCGAGGCCGGCGACTTCACCGTCGACGAGAAGACGCACCAGGTCTTCCTGACCGAAGCCGGGCACGAAAAGGCCGAGGCCGTGCTGTCCGAGGCCGGCCTGCTCGGCCCCGGCGCCAGCCTGTACGACCCCGCCAACATCGCCCTGATGCACCACGTGTATGCGGCGCTGCGGGCCCACCGCCTGTACCACCGCGACCAGCATTACGTGGTGCAGAACGGCGAAGTCATCATCGTCGACGAATTCACCGGCCGGCTGATGACGGGCCGGCGCTGGAGCGACGGGCTGCACCAGGCGGTGGAGGCCAAGGAAGGCGTGCACATCCAGGCCGAGAACCAGACCCTGGCCTCGGTCACGTTCCAGAACTACTTCCGCATGTACGAAAAGCTCGGCGGCATGACCGGCACCGCCGACACCGAGGCCTTCGAGTTTCAGGAGATCTACAGCCTGGAGACGGTGGTGATCCCGCCCAACCGGCCCACCGTCCGCAAGGACGACAACGACCTGATCTACAAGACCGCCGCCGAGAAGAACACCGCGGTGGTGGCCGACATCCGCGACTGCCATGAACGGGGCCAGCCCGTGCTGGTAGGCACCACCAGCATCGAGAACAGCGAACTCATCAGCGAACTGCTGAAGAAGGAAAAGCTGCCGCACCAGGTGCTGAACGCCAAGCAGCATGCGCGCGAGGCCGAGATCGTGGCCCAGGCCGGGCGCCCGGGCGTCATCACCATCGCCACCAACATGGCCGGCCGCGGCACCGACATCGTGCTGGGCGGCAACGTCGAGAAGCAGATCCAGTTTCTGGAGGCCGACCCCGAACTGCCCGAGGAGGAGCGCCGCCGCCGGGCGCAGCAGTTGACCGACGAATGGCAGGCCCTGCACGATCAGGTCAAGACCGCCGGTGGCCTGCGTATCGTCGCCACCGAGCGCCACGAAAGCCGGCGCATCGACAACCAGTTGCGCGGCCGCAGCGGCCGTCAGGGCGACCCGGGGGCGAGCCGCTTCTATCTGAGCCTGGACGATTCGCTGATGCGCATCTTTGCCGGCGAACGGGTGCGCTCGATCATGGAGCGTTTGAAGATGCCCGAGGGCGAGGCCATCGAGGCCGGCATCGTCAACCGCAGCATCGAGAGCGCGCAACGCAAGGTCGAGGCGCGCAACTTCGACGTCCGCAAGCAATTGCTGGAGTACGACGACGTCTCCAACGACCAGCGCAAGGTGATCTACAGCCAGCGCAACGAGATCCTGGAGTCGGCCAACCTGGACGCGCAGATCACCGGCTTGCGCGCCAGCGCCCTGACCGAGGTCGTGCGCGCCCATGTGCCTGCAGAGAGCCTGGAAGAGCAATGGGACCTGGACGATCTGGAGAAGACGCTGCGCGAGGAATGGCAACTCGAGGTGGCGCTGAAGGCCGAGGTCGAGGGCAGCGAGTCCGTCACCGACGACGACATCCTGGCCAAGGTCGTGGCCGCGGGCGACACGCACTTCAATGCCAAGGTCGATGTCGTGGGCCGCGAACAGTTCACGCCCTTCATGCGCATGGTGCTGCTGCAGAGCATCGACAGTCACTGGCGTGAACACCTTGCGGCGCTGGATTACCTGCGCCAGGGCATCCACCTGCGCGGCTACGCGCAGAAGAACCCGAAGCAGGAATACAAGCGCGAGGCTTTCGAGCTCTTCAGCCAGTTGCTGACAGTGGTGAAGATGGAGGTCACGCGGGTACTGATGACGGTGCGCATCCAGACCCAGGACCAGGCCGCCCGAGCCGCAGCCGCGCTGGAGGAACAGGCCGGTCATCTGTCCAACGTCACCTATCAGCACCAGAACGAAGACGGCAGCGTGTCGCGCGAGGCCGACACCGGCTTGCTGACGGGCGTGATGACTGGCTTGATGCCCGACGCTGCCGGCGCCGAGGTGCCCAAGGTCGGGCGCAACGACCCCTGCCCTTGCGGCAGCGGCAAGAAGTACAAGGCCTGCCACGGCAGGCTGGCCTGAGACCC
>JBBSCX010000043.1:0-15334 GCA_038249905.1 Burkholderiales bacterium | reverse complement strand
TGCCATATGCTGGTGTTCATTCGCCGCTCCTGGGTTGTGTAAATAGCACCCGTTTGCCGTTTTGCCCGGCTGGCCCTGCCCTGTTGTTGACACCTGTAGCCCAAGAAAACGCTGGACAGTTTTCTCGCGCCGCCTTGCCGTATGTCGGTTTCCCTTCAATCTGTCAATTTTCATCTTTTAATTCGCACCACTGATTCTTTCATGATGTCACCGGCCCTTGCCCTTGCCCTTGCCCATGCCATGCCAGGCCAGGCCGGCATCGATTTCTTGCGCCTCGCTCGTTCCCAGCGCCACGACCGGTATGCGCAATTCGTTGCTCAGGAACTTGAGCTGGTTCAAGGATTGGTGTTGCCCGCACCGAGCCCACCAGCAGGAGATTGGAGGGGTCAATTGCAAGGTGATGCCGAATGACAGGAGCAAAGGAGCCCGTACGGCCACCGTGGCCCTCAAACATCACGTGAGCAGCCGCTCCCCGCGGCGACCTGGCGGTCGTAGAAGTCCATCCCCTTGTCGTTACAGGCACCTTGGGCCAGCGGCTGCACACGTGGCCAGGCGATGGAAAAGCGATAAACGCCGACCCCCAACTCAGCGATCAAGTCCACGTCATCGCGCCAGCGGTGGTGGTGGTCGCAGTTGACGTCGCCGGCGTCGCCGGCGTCGCCGTTGCCGTTATTGCCGGGGGTGTGCGAGAAGGTGTCCCAGATGGACAGCCCGCGTCCGTCATCATGCGCAGCGCCTTCGATCTGGTGGGCGGCTGTGGCCACGCGCCAAAAAAAGCAGGGCCCAGCGCCTTGACGGTGTCGGCGGGCAGGCCCGGTTGCAGCACGCCAGCCGAGACCGCGCCCGCGTGCCTTGAAAGGCTGCTGACGAATGGTCGTGTCCCTGGTGGGTTTCGACGACCTGCCGCAATGCCGCTACATGACGCCCCCCATCACCACGGTGCGCCAATCCATGCACGCCATCTGGCAGGCGGCAGCGCGTGCGGTGCTGCTGGCCTTGGGCGTCCCGTCCATCGACCAAGCCGTCGGCGCAGAACTGGCGCTCAGCCTGGTGGTGCGGGGTACCACCATCCAGGCACAGCGCGAGGGGACGGGGGCGGGCTGAGTTCGCATTCGTGCACGCGTTCTTGTGGGCGTTACTCCACGCGTTGGTTCACGCGCTGGTGCACGCGCTGGTGCACGCGTTGGTGCACCCCCCGTGCGCGTCACTGCGCAAGACCACGCGTCAGCGCGCGTCTCGCCGCTGCTGTCGCAGCATGAACAAGTACAGCCTCTCGACCTGCTCGCGCGCCCACAGGGTCTTGCGCAGGAACTTCAGGCTCGAACGCACGCTGGGGTCTTGGCTGAAGCAGCGCACCGGCATCTGTTTGGCCAGGCCGGGCCAGCCGTAGTGGGCCACCAGGGCTAGCAGCATGGCCTCCAGCGTCACGCGGTGCAGCGGGTTGCGGGGCTGATTGGAATGACCGGGCGGGCTGGCAGCGTTGTCGGGCATGGACGAGATTTTGACCTGTGGGACAGGCGGTGCAGAGCTCCACGGTGGCGCAGCAGACGGCCCGCAACAGCAAGGAAGCCTGCGCCGATTCGCCCGACGTGAAGACTGGCCTGCAAGTTCGAACGCGGGGCGGCCGGCGGCTTGGGGCCCGCCGAAAAAGATCGGCCCACGCATGCGTGGGCCGATCAAAGTCAAACATCTCGGTCAAAACCAGCCCGCCCCGCCGCCAGGCGAACCCGGCGGCAGGGCAAGGCTGTAACCGCTCAGACAGTGTCAGCGCCCAGCGCTGGCCTGCAATGCGCACGGCCAGTTGCACAGGCAAAGCGCCCGCGGGCACTGCACTGGCGCTGAAGGAACGCGCTGCTGCGCTGTAGGCCAGCCACTTGGGCATCGGGCTGCCGTCGGCCATCAACAGTTGCGCCTTGTCGATGCCCGGCAAGGCTGCCAGCTCGGCAGGCATGGGAAACCCGAAGCTCTTGCCCGATTCCAGCAGCGACTTCGGCACCAGCACGGACACCAGGCCGGCGCTGCGTCCTTCGGGGTCTCACACCAGCGTCACCGACAGGCCGTCGCCCTGCTCCTGTGCCACTGCGACGTCGCCTCGCGAGACGTTTGCTGCTTTTGAACTTGCCTGTGAGCTTGCCTGTGAGCTTGCTTGTAAACCCGGCTTTGAACCTGCTTTCAAACCAGCCTCCCGAGCAGCGGCATCGCTGTTGTCAGTGGCTGCGCTGGCCAGGGCCTGCGCTTGGCTGATCTGTTGTCCCGGCCGCGCCTGCAGACCGGCAAAGCCGCGCGGTGTCGTCAGGTCCCACACCGCAGTTTGCAGCGGCAGCACCGCTGCCAGAGTCGGCTGCGGCATCACTGGCACCAAGGTGGCCGGCTCTGCGCTGCCTGCGGTCTCGGCCAGCGACCGGATGTTGCCGATGCCGAAGACCTGAGCGGACGCCAAAGCATAGTTGCCGCGGTCTGCACCGCCGCTGATGCGCACGTTTTCCACCACCGCGCGCTTGTTCACGCCTTGGGTAGGGTCGACGAAGCTGGCATTGCCGATGTCGATGGTGATGTCGTCGCCCGCCACACGGCCGTCGCGCAATTGAACGCATGCCGTGAGCGTGCCGTCGTAGACCTTGGGCACGACCATCGCGCTCAACGGCAGCACTGCGGGCGCCACCGTCGACTGTGGTCCAGCCCGGTGGCGGTGATGTTCAGCTGAGCTGGTGCGATGTCGGCCTGTGCAGTCACACCGCGCGTCACGGCGTAGTTGCCGGCATCGGCGCCAGACACCCGCACGTCGATGACCGTCACCGTCTTGCCGGTACCCGCGTTCTTGTCGGCGCACTGGGCACGGCCGTAGTCGAGCGCGATCTGATCGCCGGCCACCCGGTCGTCGGACAGGGTCACCGCCACGCTGGGACTGGCGTCATCGCTGCGCGACTGCGCTGGCGCAGCCACGGCCAAGGCGCGCGGCAGGATGTTGCCGCTGCCGTTCAGACTGGCAGGCAGCAGATAGTTCTGCGCGTCCGCACCACTCAGCGCCAGCCCGCCGACGGTCACCACTTTGCCTGTGCCGGCGTTCTTGTCGGCGAAGTCGACGGCGCCCGGGCCGACCACGATCAGGTCGCCCTGAACACGGTGATGCGTTGCAGCTCGCTGCCCGACACCGTCATCTGGCCCGCGGCAGGCGTGCCGCCAAGCGCCAGGTTGCGCCCGGCGCTGGCCGCCAGCGTCACCAGGCCGCTGCCGGCACTGATGCTGCTGCTGCCGGCCAGGTCGAGGTCGGCAACCGCGATCGTCAGCGCTGCGTTGTTCATCGTCAGCGCCACACCGGTGGGCAACACGAAGCTGCCGTCGACGTCGACGTCGCCGTCAACGTCAGCGGTGAAGGTGGCTGCGCTGCCCAAGGTGCGACTTTGCGTCAGCGTCAGGTCGTTCAGGGCGGTGTAACTTTGGTTGTCATCACCTACCGTACCCACGACCGGCACCGGCAGGTTGCGGCCCGACACGGTCAATGCGCTCAACCGGGTGCTGCCACCCAGGGCGCCGCCCAGCGCGACGTCGCCGGTGCCGGCTGACAGCGTCAGCGCATGGGCACCGTTGACCGTGCTGGTGCTGCCCACCAGACTGATGGTGCCGGCACCGCTGCCGGTATCGACCACCACACTGCTTGCCAACGTCACAGGCGCCGTGATGCTGACGTTGCTGCCAGCAGTGGCGAGTTTGCCGGACAAGATCGCGCGGGAGGCCGCGGCGATGGCCTGCGCGCCACTCGTTTTGACGGCGCGCAGAGACGCGTTGGCGCCACTGACGGTGAAGCTTGTCAGCGGTGAGCTGCCGCCCACTGCGCCGCCCAGGGTGGCGGTGCCGGTGCATGCGGCCACAGTCAGGCCGAAGGCGCCGTCAACCGTGCCGCCCAGCGAGACACCGTTGCCGGTGAGCGTGGTGCCCGCCAGCAGCGTGCTGTTTTCACCGATGCTCAATGCGCCGGTGGTGGTGATGCCGCCCCCCGCCAGCACAACGGTGGCCAGTGCGCCTGCGTCGCAGTCGGACGGCTCCAGACCGTGGCTGGCGGCGTCGGCCAGCAGCGCGACCGCGTCGGCGGCACGCGGCAGGGGCTGGCGGTCGGCAGTCCAGGAGGCGACCGGGTCGAGATCGGCCTCTGCGGCTGCTGTGGGAGCCGATCCTGCGGCTGCGCCGCTGCTGGCCGGGCCCGCCGCCGCGGCACTGGCCTGGGCACGCACTTCAGCCGCAGGCCACATCCACGATCCCGCACACCCACGCCCAGGCCCAAGCCCAAGCCCAAGCCCAAGCCCAAGCCCAAGCCCAAGCCCAGTCTCCCGGCCGCGCCTACGCCCACCCCGGCAAGCAGGGCGCGGTGCACGGCATCGGGCAGCGTACCCGGTTGCGCCCTGTCGATATTGGCGCTCAACGCCGGTCCTGCAATGCGTGCGCGATGGTGCCCAGGTCCACGTACTCCAGGTCACTGCCGGCCGGCACGCCACGCGCCAGGCGGGTCACCTTCAGGCCGCGCGCCCGCAGGGCCTGGGCCAAGGCATGCGCCGTCAATTCGCCGTCGGCCGTGAAGCCCGTGGCCAGGATGACTTCTTCGACCACGCCGTCGGTGGCACGCGCCAGCAGTTCGGCCACGCCGATGTCGGACGGGCCCACGCCGTCCAGCGGCCGGATGCGGCCCATCAAGACGAAGTACAGGCCGCGGTAGCTGCCGCTGCGTTCCAGCGCCGCCTGGTCGGCCGGTGTCTCGACCACGCACAGCAGGCGCGCGTCGCGCTGCGGGTCGGCGCAGGTGGCGCAGACCGGCGCCTCGGCAAAGGTGTGGCAGCGGTCGCAATGGCGCATGCGCTGCATCGCGCCGGTCAGCGCCTCGGCCAGGCGCTGCGCCGCGTCGCGGTCGTGCTGCAGCAGGTGATAGGCCATGCGCTGCGCAGACTTCACGCCCACGCCGGGCAATTTGCGCAGGGCCTCGATCAGGCGGTCGAGCGCGGTTTCGTTCAACGCCAGCCCGGCACGTTGTTCGAAGCGGTGTTCAGAACGGGAACTTCATGCCCGGCGGCAAGGGCATGCCGGCGGTGAGCTTGCCCATCTTCTCGGTGCTGACCGTCTCGGCACGGCGCACCGCGTCGTTGAAGGCCGCAGCCACCAAGTCTTCCAGCATGTCCTTGTCTTCGGCCAGCAGGCTGGGGTCGATGACCACGCGCTTGATGTCGTGCTTGCAGGTCATGGTCACCTTCACCAGGCCGGCGCCGGACTGGCCCTCGACCTCCATCAGCGCCAATTCGTCCTGGGCGCGCTTCATGTTGTCCTGCATCGCCTGGGCCTGCTTCATCAGCCCGGCGAGTTGGCCTTTCATCATGGTGGGTGTCCTTTGTTCCTGCGGGGGGTCGGTGGGTCGGAGTAAAGGGTGCCGGCTTCGGGATGCCAGCTTCGAGGTCGAGGTCAGAGCGGCTTGACGGAACCCGGCACGACCCGTGCGCCGGCAAACTGGCCCAGCAGTTCGCGCACCAGCGGGTCGTCGCGGATCGCCGCTTCGGCGGCGGCCTGGCGGCGTTCGCGTTCGGCGGCGTCGCGGCGGGCGGGATTGTCGGCGGGGGTGGCGGCGACCAGTTCCAGCGCGACCGGGTGACCCAGCTCGGCAAGCAGTGCCGCGGCCAGACGATCGCGCAGCGCGGGCGTGCGCAGCGACTCTCGCTCCACCGCCAGTTCCCAGCGCGGCGGGCTGGCGCTGTCGTCGACCGCGAGCAGGCTGCCCTGCCAGGCGAGTTCGCGCGCCAGTGCGCTGATGGCGCCGGCGGTGTCCAACTGACGCGCGAGACGGTCCCAACGGTCGGCCAGGGCGGTGTCCGCGGGCACAACAAGGTGGGTGACGTCAGCGGCTTCAGTGTCTTCAGCCACTTCAGCGACCTTCACCGCGTACCGCGTTGCCACCGGCTCGGACACGACGCGGTGGGCAGGCGTTGCGGCCCTCGGCTGCACGACTTCGACAGGCCTGCCCGACTCGGCCGCCCGCACAGGCATCGGCGCCACAGCGCGAGCCACGGTTGGAACGGTTCGCGACGCGGGCAGCGGCACATCCAGCACCATCGCCGGTGGCGCCGGAGCGCGCAACGCCGCGCTGCGCACCGGCGCTGGCGGAACCGTCGCAGCGGTCGCAGCTGCTGAATTGGCCGCAGCGGCGGGTGCCGCCAGGGTGCTCTGCCGCGCCTGCGCCACGCGCCCGGCGGCAGCCGGGTCCTGCGCCGGAAAGGCCAGTGCACGCAGCAGCACCATCGTCAAGGCGCCGTACTCGTCGCTCATGCGGTGCAGTTCGTCGCGGCCGTGCAGGGCAATGCTGTAGAAGAGCTGGGTCTCGTCGGGCGCCAGCAGCGGCGCCAGTGCCAAAGCGTCGGCATCTTCGGCCTCGGCCGGATCCAGTGCGCCGGGCACGGCCTGTGCCACCGCCACCTGCTGCAGCAGCATCGCCAGCGACTCCAGCGTGCCGCTGGCCGACAGGCCCAGGCCGCGCAAACCGTCCACCGTGGCCAGCAACGCCGGCCCGTCGCGCCGCGCCAGGGCCTCGACCAGGGCGCGTGCATGGCCGCGGTCGACGCTGCCCAGCATCTGGCGCACGCCAGCTTCCTCAAGCTGACCGCCGCCGTAGGCGATGGCCTGGTCGGTCAGCGACAAGCCGTCGCGCATGGAGCCTCGCGCCGCACGCGCCAGCAGTCGCAGCGCGCCGTCGTCGAAGGCGACACCTTCTTCGACCAGCACCCGCGCCAAGTGTTCGCGCACCGTGGCCGGCGCCATCGGCCGCAGGTTGAACTGCAGGCAGCGGCTCAGCACCGTCGGCAGTACCTTCTCGGGGTCGGTCGTCGCGAGCACGAACTTGAGGTACTCGGGAGGCTCTTCCAGCGTCTTCAGCAGCGCGTTGAAAGCGTCCTTGGACAGCTGGTGCGCCTCGTCGATCATGAAGACCTTGAAGCGGCCCACGCCCGGCTTGTAGGCCGCACGCTCGATCAGGTCCTTGATCTCTTCCTTGCCGCCGTTGCTGGCGGCGTCCATCTCGATGTAGTCGAGGTAACGGTCGGCGTCGATCTCGGTGCAGGCCTGGCACACGCCGCAGGGCTCGGCGGTGATGCCGCCAGTGCCATCGGGGCCGGTGCAGTTCAGGCTCTTGGCCAGGATGCGGCTGACGGTGGTCTTGCCGATGCCGCGCGTGCCGGTGAACAGGTAGGCATGGTGCAGCCGCCCCTGCGTCAGTGCATTCGTGAGGGCCTGCACGACGTGCTCCTGCCCCACCATTTCAGTGAAGCGGCGGGGGCGGTACTTGCGGGCCAGGACGACGTAACTCACTGCCCGGATTCTACGAGCCGCCCCCGCCGATAATCCCGCCATGTCCTCCGCGCCCGAACCCACCCCGAACGAAGCCGCCGCGTCCCCGCTGAACTATGCGCAGGCCGGCGTGCGCTACGAGCTCATCGACCCGCTGAAGGTGGCCGCGCAACGTGCGGCGGCGGCCACCGCCTCGCAGTTGAAAGCGCATGGGGTGCACGAGGTCGCGGCATCGCGTGGCGAATCCGCCTATGTCGTCGACGTCGGCCCCTTCTACATCGCCAGCATCGTCGAATGCCTGGGCACCAAGACCCTGGTCGCCGACGAGATGGCGCGCCTGACCGGCCGCAGCTTCTACGCCGGCATCGCCCAGGACACGCTGGCCATGGCCATCAACGACCTGGTGACGGTGGGCGCCACGCCGCTGCTGGTGCAGGCCTACTGGGCGGCCGGTGGCAGCGAGTGGTTTCAGGACACCGACCGCGCCCAGGCCCTGGTCGCCGGCTGGCAGGCGGCCTGTGAACGCTGCGGCGTGGCCTGGGGCGGCGGCGAGACGCCCGCGCTGGCGGGCATCGTCGAGGCCGGGCGCATCGACCTCGCCGCCGGGTGCACGGGCCTGGTGCGGCCGAAAGAAAGGTTGAGCCTGGGCGACGCGCTGGGCCCGGGCGACGCCATCGTGCTGCTGGCCAGCAGCGGCATTCATGCCAACGGCCTGAGCCTGGCGCGCAAGCTGGCCGAGCGGCTGCCGCTGGGCTATCTGACGCCGATCGACGACGGCGCCGGTGGCCACACCACGTACGGCGACGCACTGCTCGCCCCGACCGTGCTCTACAGCCCCGTGACCGAAGCCCTGTGGGCCGCCGGCGTGCGCGTGCACTACGCCGCCAACATCACCGGTCACGGCTGGCGCAAGCTGTTGCGCCACCCGGCTGAACACGGCTACCGCGTGCACCGCCTGCCGCCGGTGCCGCCGGTATTGCGCTTCATCCAGCAACAGGCCGGCCTGGACGACGCCGAGGCCTATGGCACGCTGAACATGGGGGCCGGGTTTGCGCTGTTCGTCGCCGCCGCCGACGCCGAACGCACGGCCGAGGTCGCCCGCGCCGCCGGGGTCCCCGCCTGGGTGGCCGGGCAGGTCGAGGCCGGGCCCAAGCAACTCGTCATCGAGCCGCTGGGCCTGCGCTGGGGTGCCGACGAGTTGCAACTGCGCTGACCGACCCTGGCCGGTCGCGGCGCGCGTCCCGGGCGAGGGGCGCCTGGGCCTAGAATCGACCGGGACGGGCCTCCCCGCATGGAAGCGCGCCCAACCGGGTCAGGTGGGGAACCAAGCAGCCCTTAGCGTTGCGACCAGTGCCGGGGGTAAGGCTCGTCACCCCTGCCGTGTGGCTCAGCCGGCACCACCGGCCTTGAAAGCCGCGATCACCTGGTCGCGCAGGGCACGCAGCAGTGCCAGATCGGTATCGGACAGCACGATCGCGCCTGCCTGCGCCTTGTCCGCATAGATCAGCCCGGCCGGCGCGCCCTTGATCATCAGTGGCAGCAGCAGGAAGGTCGGCGCGTTGACGTGGCGGCGGTACCAGTCAGGCAGACGGCGTGCGACGTTGCCGGCACCGGCGTCGGCGATCAGGGTGTCGGCGCCGCGGCTGCACAGGGTGGCGAACAGGTCGAGCTCGCTGCCCGCCGCAGCCCGTACCGGGATCTGAAAGGCGCGGCAGGCGGCTGTGGCGCCTTCGCCCAGACCGACGCGCCCGGTGAGCACGCCGCTGGCAGAGTCACGCAGGCAGAACACGATGCGCTGGAATTGAAGTGCCTGCTGCATGCCGTCCAGCGCCGCCATCAGTACCTCGTTCAGGCGCGGGCGGGGTTGCGACAGCACCCGGTTCACGCTGTCCAGGGCGCTGGCCAGACGGATCGCGGGCGATGCCGGAGCGGCGCTGTCGGGCTTCAGCGCCGCGACGGTGCCCTGCGGGTCCATCACGAGCGTGGGCGTGTCAGCTTGTGCCGCGGTCGGCGCCGCCTGCGCGGCGCGGGCGCCGGGCGGCAGCACCAGCGTGGACGCATCGGCCGTGGCCGACGACGGGGTGACGGCTGGCGAGGCGCTGGCCGACCCGGTGCGCGAGACCACATTCATGTCCAGCAGGCGCCGCGACAGCGCGCCTGACGCGACCTGCAGGCCCATGGCCTGTGCCAGGTCGGCCACCTTCAGGCGCGCGCCCTGGGCGGCGGCCAGCATGTCGCGCGGCAGCAGACCCAGCACGCCGGCGTAGCGCTCGGCCACCAGCAACAGCGCTCGCTGCTGCGCGGTCGCATCGGCTGCGCTGAGCAATGCGTCGGTCATCGCATTGGCACCGCGGCCCAGCCAGCGCAGACGCTCGATGCCGGCGCCCACCGCGCGCGACGGCGCTTCGCCATCGGGCGGGCGCATCGCGCGCTGCAAGGTATCGGGCAGGCCCCAGTGGCGTGCGATGCCGGCGCCCAGGGCGTCGTAGCCCAGGCCCAGCACGCGGCAGGCGGCGGTCTCGCGTTCGGCGTGACTGGCCTGGCCGAGCGTCGGCGCCGGCAGCTGTTGGCGGATCTGCAGGGCCTCCTCGGGGAAGTAGTACTCGCCCAGCAGCCGACCCAGGTTCTGGAACATCGAGCCGAGGTAAGCCTCCTCGCTGTCGCGCGCCACTGGCACCAGTTCGCTGGCCAGCGAGCCGGCCATCAGCGCACGCAGGAATTCGTCCTTCAGGTGCCCGGCGTGGGCCTTGTCGTTCATGTGCTCCAGCAGCACCAGCGACAGCGCCATGTTGCGGATGCCGGCAAAGCCCACCAGCGCGACGGCACGCGAGATGGTGCTGACGCCGCCGCCCGAGGCGTGCTTGAAGTGCGCGCTGTTGACCATGCGCAGCAGCTTGTTGGTCAGCGCCACGTCCTTCAGGATTTCGGTCGACAGGCCGGACAGCGTCTCGGTCTCGGAGCTGGCCAGGCGCTGGATGCGCAGCACCGACTGCGACAGTGCCGGGAAGTCGGTCTTGTGGCGCATGCGGCGCAGCAGGAACTCGATCGTGCCGTGTCCGGCATCGACCACAGCCGCCTCTGGCGGCAGGTCCGGGTTCAGCCAGGCCGTGAGCGCGACGTGCATGGCGCGGGCGCTGTCGTAGCGCAACAGCGGGTCGCGGGCGACAGCGCGCTGCACGACGCCGCGCAGGGTCGCGTCAACCGCCACGCCATCCGACAGGCGCAGGTCCTCGCTCTGGACGCGCTTCAGGTAGCGATACGGGTCGGTCTCGCGCATCAGTGCTTCGCCGGCCAGCAGTTCGCCCAGCATCACACCGGCGGCAAACACGTCCATGCCCGGCAGCGGGGCCTCGCCGCGTGCAGCCTCGGGCGACATGTAGCCGGGCGTGCCGACGACACGTTCCGGCGCATCGCTGCCATCCCTTGCCGCGCTGGTGCCGGTGCCGGTGTCGGTGTCGGTGCCGGTGCCGGTGTCGGTGCTGATGCGCGCGGCGATGCCGAAGTCCATCACCCGTGGCCGGCCGTCGCTGCCGAGCAGCACGTTCGACGGCTTCAGATCGCGGTGCACGATGCCCAGTTCGTGCGCCGCGGCCAGCGCGTCCAGGATGCCCAGCATCAGCGACACGGCCTCGCGCGGCGGCATCGCCGGCTGACTGCGCCGGCGTTCGGCCAGCGTCAGGCCGGGCACGTACTCGAACACGAGATAGGGCTCGCCGTCGCCGTCGTCGGCCTCGAACACCGGCACGATGTGCGGGTGCGTCAGGCGGCTGACGGCGCGTGCCTCCTGCAGCCACATGCGCAGGGCCAGCGCGTCGCCGTGGGGGTCGAGCAACTTGACAGCCACCTCGCGGTCCAGCCGTGGGTCATGGGCCAGCCAGACCGTGGCCTGCGCGCCGCTGCCGAGCACCCGGCGCAACTCGAAGCGGCCGACGCGGCGAACTTCCGGTGTGCCGCGGGGCTTCGGCTTGGGCTTGGGCGCGGCGGCGGTGACGATCGTCATCGGCGTTCCGCGCGCAGGGCCTCGGCGGCGGTATCTGCTGTGACGGCCGAAGCCGCGGCAGAACCCGCAGCGGCGGACGCGGTGGCGGCCGCACGCAGCCCGCCGGGTCGCGGTCGGCCTGTGGGCGGCGGCTCGCTCGCCGCGCTACGGCCGTTCGCGGATTCGGGGGCGGGTTCGGGGTCGGGCCGGTGCGGGCTGCGCTGCGGGCTGTCCTGCAGCGCCGACTGCAGATCTTTCAGCGTCAGTTCCAGCACCCGTCCATAGCGCTGCACCACACGCTGCAAGGCCGGCAACACGCGGGCCGCGGGCATGGCCATTGCATCCACCGCCTCATGGGCACAGCTGGCCACGGTGCGAATCAGCATGTCGTCGTCATCGGCACTGCGCACCGGCGTGGCCACGGGCAGACGGCGCGCCATCACCAGCACCGAATCGTCCAGGCCCCAGTAGCGGGCCACCGCCGCTCCGATGGCCTCGGTGTCGGCGCCCAGCACGGCAAACGACGCCGCCTCTTCCGTCATGCCCGGGTCTTCGGGCTCGCCCTCGCGTGCGGGCGGGCCCGGCTGCATCAGGCGGCGGATCTGCTGCGCCTCTTCGGCGAAGTGGTACTGCACCACGAGGCGGCCCAAGCCCTGCAGCAGCGCGATCAGGTAGACGACCTCGGCGTCGTAGCCGGCCGGCCGCAAGGCCAGCGCGACGCGCCCGACGTGCCGGTCGCGTTCGAAGTGGCGCTCCAGTTCAGCGGCGCCGGCATCGTTCAGCGGGCCCGGCCAGGGGCGCAGCGCCAGGGCGGCGCGGCGCACACCGTCCATGCCGATCATGGCAATGGCGCGGCGCAGGGTCAGCACCACGGTGCCGCCATCGGCCTGCGCGCCCCGCACCTGGGCCGAGTTGACCTGCCGCAGCAACTCGAACGCCAGCGCCATGTCCTGCAGCACGACCTCGGCCAGTTCGTTGGTGCGCTCGCGTTCCATCGTCGTCAGCCGCGCTGCCCGCGCGGCGGCGCCGGGCGACGAGGGCAGCACGCCGGCGGCGCGCAATTTGTCCTGCAGCAGCGCCAGCGGGCCACCGCCGGTGGCGGACTCGGTCTGCAGCCAGCCCTCCATCGCGCGCAGCAGGGTGCGGGCGTTGCGATAACGCTGGCGCTCCTGACGGTCGGTGGCGCGGTTGACGATGATGCGCAGCGGCTCGGGCACCGGGTGAGCGGTGGTCCAGGGCAGACGCACGATCTCGCGCCCCAGCGGCGGCATGCGGGCGATGACGCGGCCGAGGTCGTTTTCCTCCAGCGGCCCCTGGCCGCACAGCGCGGCGTGCAGCAGCAGGCCGCAGGCCAGCAGATCGCGTTCGGCAGCCACCCGTTGAAGGCGCAGGGCGGCGGGATCGGTGGTCGATTGGCCGTTCGCCATCGACTCCGCCGCGGCCATCGTGCATGCCACGGCCATGCCGGCCACGCGCACCGTGCCCGTGTCGCTGACCAGCACATTGAAGGGCTGCAGGTCGTGGTGCGCCAGGCCGGCCTCGTGCCCATAGGCCAGGCCGTGCAGCGCCTGCACGATCAGGCCGGCAGCCTCGGTACCGGGCAGGCCCTTGACGCCCAGCCGTTCACTCAAGGGCGCGGCGTCGCCCGCGTCGTAGGCCACATAGGGCCAGCCGTCCTGCACACCGACCTCGATCACGGGTGCCAGATTGGGATGGATCAATCGTCCAGCCTGGCGCATCTGCTGCTGCCAGTGCTCCAGCGCCGCCACATCGGCGGGCTGAAGCCGTGGCATCACAAGCAGCAGTTCCTGCCCGCTGCGCGGGTCGGCGACGCGCCAGCACATGCTGCGGTCGCTCTTGCCCAGCAGGCGCAGCAATTGCAGCCGGCCGAACATGCGCACCGGCTGCGCCGAGCGAGCAGCTGCGGCGCCAGCGCGGTCAGGGATGTCGGGGCGGGTTGCGGCCATGGTCTGCGCATTGAAGCGCAGAGGCAGAAGGCGCGGTGTGCCGAAGAAGGCCGTGTTGCGGCCCCTGTTCCAGCGGCGGGCCGCGCCACCGTCGCCACGCCGATCGCCACGCCGATCGCCGCGTTGATCGCCGCGCTGGAAGATGCTGCCGCATCTCGGCCGCCGGCGCCTGCCCCGACAGCGTTCGTGCCAAGGAGACGGTGTGCAAAAATGCGGGCTATCAAGAAGTTCACCGCGGCCTTTCGCGGCACCATCCCCGGGAACAGGCACGGAGCAAGCGCCCCATGAGCAGCGAACTGATCAAGCACATCACCGACGCCTCCTTCGGCACCGACGTGCTGCAAGCCGACAAGCCGGTGCTCGTCGACTACTGGGCCGAGTGGTGCGGCCCCTGCAAGGCCATCGCACCCATCCTCGACGAGGTCTCCAGGACCTACGACGGGCGTTTGCAGGTGACGAAGATGAACGTCGACGAGAACACCGAGGTGCCGCGCAAATTCGGCATTCGCGGCATCCCGACCTTGATGCTCTTCAAGGGTGGCGAACTGGCGGCGACCAAGGTCGGCGCACTGTCCAAGGCCCAACTCACCGCCTTCCTCGACGGTCATCTATAATTTCACGCAGTGGCGGGCGTCGTGAGGCGCCGGCCACCTGCCAAGCCACCACGCCCCGCCCTCGCCGGCGCTGCTTTTCGCGGCGCCTCGGTTCGAAAGCGGTCCAGCGCGTGGGTCCGGCTTGACCCCATCCCCATGTGTCCTTGAAGCGCCCTGCGGGCCCGGCCCGCGCCCAGCGCCTGCGGCCCCTGCCCGAGCGCCCCTGCACCGCGAGTGCCCATCCATGCACCTGTCAGAACTGAAAGCCCAGCACGTATCCGAGCTCATCACCATGGGCGAGGCGCTGGAAATCGAGAACGTTGCCCGCCTGCGCAAGCAGGAACTGATGTTCGCGATCATGAAAAAGCGCGCCAAGGCCGGCGAGCAGGTCTTCGGCGACGGCGTGCTCGAAGTGCTGCCCGACGGCTTCGGCTTCCTGCGCAGCATCGAGGCCAGCTACATGGCTTCGACCGACGACATCTACCTCAGCCCCAGCCAGGTGCGGCGCTTCAACCTGCACACCGGCGACATGATCGAGGGCGAGGTGCGCGTGCCCAAGGACGGCGAGCGTTACTTCGCGCTGGTCAAGGTGGACCGCGTCAATGGCGTCACACCCGAGGAGAACAAGAACAAGATCATGTTCGAGAACCTGACGCCCTTGTTCCCCAAGGAGCAGTTCAAGCTCGAGCGTGACGGCCTGAAGCACGATGAGAACATCACCAGCCGCATCATCGATCTGGTGGCGCCCATCGGCAAAGGCCAGCGCGCATTGCTGGTGGCCCAGCCCAAGACCGGCAAGACGGTGATGATGCAGCAGCTGGCGCACGCGCTGGTGGCCAACCATCCGGAAGTGCACCTGATCGTGCTGCTGGTCGACGAGCGGCCCGAGGAAGTGACCGAGATGCTGCGCACCGTGCGTGGCGAGGTCATCAGCTCCACCTTCGACGAGCCTGCCGCGCGCCACGTGCAGGTGGCCGAGATGGTGATCGAGCGCGCCAAGCGCCTGGTCGAGTTGAAGAAGGACGTGGTCATCCTGCTCGACAGCATCACGCGCCTGGCGCGGGCCTACAACAACGTTCTGCCCTCTTCAGGCAAGGTGCTGACCGGCGGTGTCGACGCCAACGCGCTGCAGCGCCCCAAGCGCTTCTTCGGCGCGGCACGCAACGTCGAGGAAGGTGGCAGCCTGACCATCATCGGCACGGCGCTGATCGATACCGGCTCGAAGATGGACGAGGTCATCTATGAAGAATTCAAAGGCACGGGCAATTGCGAGATCCACCTCGACCGCCGCATGGCCGAGAAGCGTGTCTATCCGTCCATACTGATCAACAAGAGCGGCACGCGGCGCGAAGAACTGCTGCTCAAGCCCGAGATCCTGCAGAAGACCTGGATCCTGCGCAAACTGCTCTATCCGATGGACGAGATCGAGGCGATGGAGTTCGTGCTCGAAAAGATGAAGGCAACCAAGGGCAACCTGGACT
>JBBSCX010000042.1:0-15629 GCA_038249905.1 Burkholderiales bacterium | reverse complement strand
CTGAACGAGGCCTTCCACAAGGACCCGCGCAGCGACAAGGTCAACCTCTCCATCGGCATCTATTTCGACGACGCCGGCCGCATCCCCGTGCTGTCCAGCGTGCACGAGGCCGAAGCGCAGATGCTGGCCGCGGGCGGGTCCAAGCCCTATCTGCCGATCGAAGGCTCGGCCGCGATGCGCAGCGCCGTGCAGGCCCTGCTGTTCGGCCCCGACCACCCCGCGCTGGGGGTCGGTGGCGCCGCCGGCCGCGTGGCCACATTGCAGACCGTGGGCAGCAGCGGCGGGCTGAAGGTGGGGGCCGACTTCATCCGCCGCTGGCTGCCCGGCAGCGCGGTGTGGGTCAGCGACCCGACCTGGGACAACCACCGCGCGATGTTCGAGGGCGCCGGGGTGACGGTGAACACCTATCCCTATTACGACAGCCAGACTGGCGGCCTGGCCTTCGAGGCCATGAAGGCCACGTTGGCCACCCTGCCACCGCAGAGCGTGGTGCTGCTGCACGCCTGCTGCCACAACCCCACCGGCGTGGACCTGAGCCCGGCGCAGTGGGCCGAACTGCTGCCGCTGCTGCAGTCGCGCAATCTGTTGCCCTACCTCGACCTGGCCTACCAGGGCTACGGCGATGGCATGGCGGCCGACGCCCATGCCGTGCGCCTGCTGGCCGACAGCGGCATCGGCTTTTTCGTTGCCAACAGCTTCAGCAAGAGCATGAGCCTGTACGGCGAACGCGCCGGCGCGCTGAGCGTCGTCTGCGCCGATGCGGCGCAGGCCGATCTGGTGCTGGGCCAGATGAAGGCCACCGTGCGCCGCAACTACAGCAGCCCGCCGATGCACGCCGCCGGCATCGTCGCCCGTGTATTGACCGACCCGGCCCTGCGCGCGGCCTGGGAAGCCGAGGTGGCGGCGATGCGCGAACGCATCCTCGCCATGCGACGCCAGTTGCACGCCGCGCTGGTGGCCAAGCTGCCGGGCCGCGACTTCGGCTACTTCCTGAGCCAGCGCGGCATGTTCAGCTATACCGGCCTGAGCGCGGCCCAGGTGGACCGGCTGCGCGAGGAGTTCGGCGTCTATCTGGTGCGCTCGGGCCGCATCTGCGTGGCTGGGCTGAACAGCGGCAACGTCGAACGCACGGCGACGGCGATGGCGGCCGTGCTCGACTGAGGGCGCGGGCGCCCTTCGGTCACGCCGTGCCGGCCGTCACCGCGGCGGCCGCCGCCACCTGCGCCCGCAGCCAACGGTGGGCCGGATCCTGCTGCTGGCGCAGGTGCCACAGCATCTCGATCGTGACCGGGCCCAGAGCCATCGGCAGTTCGTGCATCACCAGGTCGCGCTTGAAGCCGGTGGCCTCGACAAAACCCTCGGGCAACACGGTCAGCAGGTCGGACTGGGTCACCACCCGGCCGGCGGTGAAAAACTGGTTGACCGTCAGCAGCACCCGCCGCTGCCGCCCCAGCATCGCCAGCGCGTCGTCCACCAGGCCATGCGGCCGGCCGGAGAAGCTGACCAGCAGGTGCTGGGCGGCGCAGTAGTCGTCCAGCGTCAGCGGCCCGGCCGCCAGCGGGTGGCGCTTGCGCATCACGCACACATAACGCGTCTGGCCCAGCCGGGCATGGCACAGGCTGGCGTCGGGCCCCTGCGCGGCGATGGCGGCCACGGCCTCGGGGAAGAAGCCCACCGCCAAATCGGTTTCGGCGGCCTCCAGCAGGCGCCGCGGGTCGCGTGTGGTCAGCGGCAGCACCCGCAGGGCGGCGCGCGCCCGCGATGCGGTCAGCAGCGCCACCAGCGGCGGCACCAACAGCGCGGCGGTGGCGTCGGCCATGCTCAGGCGCCACAGCGCCGCGTCGGCGGCGGGGTCGAAGTGCCCGGGCGCCAGCGCCTGCTGCAGTGACGCCAGGGCTGCACGCACCTGGGGCCACAGGGCTTCGCCACGGGGCGTGGGGCGCACGCCGTGGGCGGTGCGCACGAACAACTCGTCGCCCAGCGCCTCGCGCAGCCGCTTCACGGCATGGCTGACGGCCGGCTGCGTCATCGCCAGGCCCTGCGCGGCGCGGGTCAGGCTGCCTTCGGCCATCACGGCGTCGAAAACACGCAGCAGGTTGAGGTCGAGGGTGCGGAAGTTCAGCATCGGTCAGGGTCATGATATGCGCCCCACTAATGTATGAACTGAGCAATATTCACTTGATGTTAATTAGGGTGAACCCTAGTATTGGCGTCTTCGAGGGCCCCGGGCTCTTGCCGCTGTCCAGAAAGAACACACGATGTACACCTCCACCTTCCACGTTCCCGCCCCCGTTGCCGCGCCCCGCGTGGCACCCTTCGCCGCCACGATGGCCTACCAGACCATCGCCGGCCTGCGCAGCGCCGCTGTCCTGACGGGCGCCTTCATCGCTCGCATGTCCCGTGCCGTGGCGCCGCGCCGCGACGCTTTTCCGCAACGCAGCGAGACCGCTTCGCTGCGCCGCTATGCCCAGCAGATGATGAGCCAGGACCCGAGCTTTGCCGCCGACCTGTTCGCCGCGGCCGATCGCCACGAGCGCGGCGAGTGACGCTGCAAAGTACGTGCCGCCGGAAATCTTCAGGCGGCCCGGGCCTGCGCGCTGTCGGTGCCCAGCTGGCTGAACAGGTCCTTCGGGTCGGCCAGCGTCGGGATGAGGTCCACGGGACGGCCCAGGCCCAGTTCACGCGCGCAGTCGCGCAGCAGTGACAGGGCCGAGAAGTCCTCGAGCGCAAAGCCCACCGAGTCGAACACCGTCACATCGCTGTCGGCCTGGCGGCCGTCAGCCTGGCCGAGCAGCACGCGCCAAAGTTCGGTGACGGCGAAGTCGGCCGGCATCTGCTGCAGGTCGCCTTCGATGCGGCTCTGCGGCTCGTACTCGACGAAGACCCGCGCCGTGGACAGCACGCCCGGGTGCAACTCGGTCTTGCCCGGGCAGTCGCCACCCACGGCATTGAAGTGCATGCCGGGTTGCACCATGTCGGGCGTGATGATGGTGGCGTTGCGCTTGTCGGCCGTCACCGTGGTCACGATGTCGGCGCCGCGCACGGCCTCGGCGGTGCTGGCGGCAGCGATGACGCGCAGGCCGGCAACGTCGCGCAGGTTTCGCTGCAGCCTGGCGGTGGCGGCCGGGTCCAGGTCGAAGGCGCGGATCTCGCTGATGCCCAGCAGGTGGTGGAAGGCCAGGGCCTGGAACTCGCTCTGCGCGCCGTTGCCGATCAGCGCCATCGTGCGCGACCCAGGCCGGGCCAGGGCCCGCGCGGCCATGGCCGAGGTGGCGGCGGTGCGGATGGCGGTGGTGAGCGTCAACTCGCTCAGCAACACCGGCATGCCGGTGGCGACATCGGCCAGCACGCCGAAGGCCATTACCGTGGGCAGGCCGGCGGCGGTGTTCTTGGGGTGGCCGTTGACGTACTTGAAGCTGTAGTCGCGGGCGTCGGCGATCGGCATCAGTTCGATCACGCCGTTGGCGGAATGCGAGGCCACGCGCGGCGTCTTGTCAAACTCGCCCCAGCGCCTGAAGTCGGCTTCGATGCGCGCGGCCATACGGCGCAGCACCGTCGGCAGGCCGTAGGCAGCCACGATGCGGCCGATGTCGTGGGTGCTGAGCAGGGTGGTCATGGCAGTTTTCCTTGGCGCCGGTCGGCGTGTGGGGGTGGGATGCCCCGGATTCTTCGGCCGGGCGCTGGCAATGAGAAGCGGCAGAAATGCCGCACATTCGGCAACTTTCTGTCATTTCGACAGGCGCGGCTGCCAGAATGCGACATGGACAGTCTCGACCTGCAACTCATCGGCCTGCTGCGCACCGACGCGCGTGCCAGTGTCGCCACGCTGGCGCACAAGTTGGGTGTGTCCCGCGGCACGGTCACGAACCGCATCCGGCGGCTGGAAGACGAAGGCGTGGTCACCGGCTACACCGTGCGCCTCAGGCCCGACGCCCAGCCCGACGGCATCAGCGCCTGGATGAGCATCACGGTCGAGGGCAACCAGACCCGCGCCGTCATCGGCATGCTGCTGGGTGAACCGGGCGTCGCCGCGCTGCACGACACCAACGGCCGCTGGGACTTGCTGGCCGAATTGCGCGCCGCCAACCTGGGTGAACTGGCCGAGGTGCTGGAACGGGTGCGCCTGATCAAGGGCATTGGCGCCACCGAGACCAGCATCCACCTGCAGACCTACAAGCTGTCCTGAGCCCGGCTGAGCCGGGTCGGGGTCGGGGTCAGCGGCAGCGTTCCATCCGCGCAACATGTGGCCCAGCCAACAGTCAAGGCTGTCACAGGATTGCCACACTGCGCCGCAAGACTGCGGGAATTCCCTGGGAGACAGCCGTCACCCGAGTCCGCATCGCGCCCGCACTGCCGGCGCACAGACCAGAGACCCATGAAATGAAGAGAAGCACACTTGCCCTGGCCTCGTTGGCCACCCTGGCCCTCAGCACCACCTTTGCCACCCCGGCGCTGGCGCAGAGCTCGGTAACGCTGTTCGGCGTCCTCGACGTGGCCGCCCGTCAGGTGAAGAACAACGCCTCGCAGAGCCGCCTGGACAGCAGCGGCCTGAGCAGCAGCCGACTGGGCTTTCGCGGCACCGAAGACCTGGGTGGTGGCTTGCGCGCTCACTTCTGGGTGGAAGGCGCGTTGACGGTCGACGACGGCACTGCCAGCGGCCAGACTTGGCAGCGCCGCTCCACCGTCGGCCTGCAAGGCGGCTTCGGTGAAGTGCGCCTGGGCCGCGAGAAGAACCCGTCGGGCCTGGCCTGGGAACAGGCCGACCCGTTCGGTGACACCGGCATGGGCGCCGTGGGCCGCTTCAACCAGCTCGCCGGTCTGCTGCCTGCCGGCGGTGTGAACAACAGCTTCTCGCGCACCAGCAACCAGATCAGCTACTACACCCCGGGCAGCGGCTTCTTCCTGCACGGTGCCGTCGCGGCCGGCGAAGGCACGCTGGGCAACAAGCATCTGGGTCTGCGCGTGGGCTACCGCGCCGGCCCGATCCTGGCGTCGATCGCCTATGGCGGCACCGAAGTCACGACCGCCACGGACCTGAAGCGCACCACCTTCGGCGCCAGCTACGACCTGAAGACGGTCAAGCTGTTCGGTATGTTTGCCAAGACCGATGCCGGCGCCAACGACCAGGACAACTACCTGCTGGGCATCAGCATGCCCTTGGGCCGCTTCGACCTGCGCGCTTCGTACAACAAGGTGGACGGCAACGGCGCCTTCAGCAGCCGCTCGGCCACGGGTTACGCGCTGGGCTCGGCCTACACCCTGTCGCGCCGCACTGCGGTGTATGCCACCGTCGCGCAGATCAACAACAAGGGCGCGTCGAACCTGACGGTGGCCACCGGCACGGCGCTGTCACCTGGCCGCAAGTCCAGCGGTTACGAAGTGGGCGTGCGCCACAGCTTCTGATTGCCGGCCGCCCGCGGCCCCAAGCAAACCGGCCCCATGCGGGCCGGTTTGTCTTTGTGGATGCATCGCTGTTTGCGGACAGAGCGCCGCCGACGCTGAGGCATCATCGCCGCCGATGGGTGTGTACCTGCTCCGGCGTCTGGCCAGCCTGCTGGTGACGCTGGCGTTGGCGTCGGCGGCCGTGTTCGCGGTGCTGGAACTGCTGCCGGGCAACGCCGCCGAGGTCATCCTCGGCGACACCGCCACACCGGAATCGATCGCCGCGCTGAACCAGCGCCTGGGCCTGGACCGGCCGGCGCTGACACGTTATGCCGACTGGGTCGGCGGCCTGCTGCAAGGCCGCACGGCCGAGAGCATCAGCTACGCCACACCCACCGGCACCCTGATCCTGGAACGGCTGCGGGTGACCCTGCCGCTGGCGCTGCTGGCGATGGCACTGACCACCGTCCTGGCGCTGACGCTGGGCCTGTACGCCGCCGCGCGCCACGGCCGCGCCGGCGATGTGGGCGTGATGGCGCTGAGTCAACTGGGCATCGCCATCCCCAATTTCTGGTTCGCCATCCTGCTCATCAGCCTGTTCGCGGTGCAACTGCAATGGGTGGGCGCGGGCGGCTTTCCGGGCTGGACCGAAGCCGAGGGCGGTGGCATCGGCCCGGCGCTGGCCGCACTGCTGCTGCCGGCGGTGGCGCTGGCGGTGGTGCAGGCGGCGATCCTGGCGCGCGTCACGCGCTCGGCCGTGCTCGACGTATTGCGCGAGGACTTTGTGCGCACTGCCCGCGCCAAGGGCCTGAGCCGTCGCCAGGCGCTGCTGCGCCATGTGCTTCGCAACGCGCTGCTGCCGGTGCTGACGGTGATGGGCCTGCAGTTCGCCAACCTGCTGACCGGCACCATCGTGGTCGAGAACGTGTTCGTGCTGCCCGGCGTCGGCCGCCTCGTCTTTCAGGCCATCGCCAACCGCGACCTGGTGGTGGTGCGCGACGTGGTGCTGCTGCTGGCGGCCATGGTGGTGGTGGTCAACTTCGTCGTCGATGTGCTGTATGCCGTGGTCGACCCGCGGCTGCGCCGGGCATGACCGCCCGCCTTAAACCGGTCACACCGGCCGCACCGGCCCCACCGGCCGCAGCGGCCACGCCCATGCCCCAGGGCGCGCTGCGCCGCGCCTGGGGCCACCCCAGCTTTGCGGCCGGCGCGGTGCTGACGCTGCTGCTGGCCGCGGTGGCGCTGCTGTCGCTGGGCTGGACGCCCTGGCCGCCGACCGAGATCAACATCCCCAACAAGCTGGCGCCGCCCTCGGCCGCGCACTGGCTGGGCACCGACAGCCTGGGCCGCGACCTGCTGAGCCAGCTGATGGTGGGGGCGCAGAACAGCATCGTCGTCGGCGTCGTGGCGGTGGGCATCGGCCTCGTGGCCGGGGTCGCACTGGGCTGCGGCGCGGCGGCCGCGGCCGCGTCGGGCCGGGCCTGGGTCGACGAGGTGGTGATGCGCGCCAGCGACTTCGCCTTCGCCTTCCCGGCCTTGCTGACGGCGATCATGCTGACCGCCATCTACGGCCCGGGCTTGATCATGAGCATCGTCGCCATCGGCCTGTTCAACGTGCCGGTGTTCGCGCGCATCACCCGCGGCGCGGCGCAGTCGGTGTGGGCGCGCGACTACGTGCTGGCGGCGCGCGCGGCGGGCAAGGGGCCCTGGCGCATCACCGCCGACCATGTGCTGCCCAACATCGCCAGCCTGCTGCTGGTGCAGGCGACGATCTCGTTTTCGACCGCCATCCTGGCCGAGGCGGCGCTGTCTTACCTTGGCCTGGGCACGCAGCCCCCGCAGCCGAGCTGGGGTCGCATGCTGGCCGAGGCGCAGACGCAGATCTACAACGCGCCGCTGCTGGCCGTGTGGCCGGGCGCGGCCATCGTGCTGGCCGTGCTGGGCCTGAACCTGCTGGGCGACGGCCTGCGCGACCTGCTGGACCCGCGGCTGGCGCGACGGCGCTGATACCGCATCGAGTCGCCATCGAGTCCCCTGACCCCCAAAGACAGCCTCAAGACCCGATACCCCATGCCACGCAACATCGAGATCAAGGCCCGGCTCACCGAGGGCATCGAGGCCGTATTGCCGCGCGCCGAGGCCCTGGCCGGCGCGCCTGCGCAGGTACTGCAGCAGGACGACAGCTTCTTCCAGGTGCCGCACGGCCGGCTGAAGCTGCGCGCCTTCGCCGACGGCAGTGCCGAACTGATCCACTACCACCGCGCCAACACCCAGGCGGCCAAGGCCAGCGACTACGTGCGCACGCCGGTGGCCGACGCCGACGGCCTGCGCGAAGCCCTGGCGCGGGCCTGCGGCAGCGCAGGTCGCGTGCAAAAGACGCGCTGGCTGTGCCTGGTGGGTGCCACACGCATCCACCTCGACCGCGTCGCGGGTCTGGGCGACTTCATGGAACTGGAAGTGGTGCTGGACGGGACCCAGAGCGACGCCGACGGCACGGCCATCGCCGAGGATTTGATGCAGCAGCTGGGCCTGGGCGCGGCGCCGCGCATCGCTGCGGCCTATGTCGACTTGCTTGACGACTCTGCCGATGGGGCCGTGAGTGACGCGCTTGTGGCGCGCACGCCATGCAATCACGGGGCGTCACCGTCGTGAGGCAGGCCGCGTGACCCTGCTCGCCGTCGCCGACCTGCATGTCATGCTGCCCACCGCACGGGGTCCGGCGGCGGCATTGCGCGGCGTGTCGTTCACGCTCGACCGCGGGCAGACGCTGGGGCTGATCGGCGAGTCGGGCAGCGGCAAGAGCCTGACCGCGCTGGCCTTGCTGGGCCTGCTGCCCGAGGGCGCCACGGTGTCGGGGTCGGTGCGCTTCGACGGCCAGGAACTGACGACGCTGGACGAGCCCGCGCTGTGCCGGCTGCGCGGCCGGCGCATCGCCATGGTGTTCCAGGAACCGATGTCGGCGCTGAACCCGCTGCACACCATCGGCGCGCAGGTGGCCGAGCCGCTGCGCCTGCACCTGGGCCTGTCGGCCGCGGCAGCGCGGGCCGAGGCGTTGCGCCTGCTGGACCGCGTGCGGCTGCCGCAGGCGGCGCAGCGGCTGGGCGCCTATCCTCATCAGCTCTCGGGCGGGCAGCGCCAGCGCGTGGTGCTGGCCATCGCACTGGCCTGCGGCCCCGACCTGCTGCTGGCCGACGAGCCGACCACGGCCCTGGACGTGAGCTTGCAGCGCGAGGTGCTGGACCTCATCGGCGAGCTGGTGCGGGAAGCCGGCATGGGTCTGCTGCTGATCAGCCACGACCTGGGCGTGATGGCCGACCGCGTGCAGCGCGTGCTGGTGATGTACGGCGGCACCGTGGTCGAGAGCGGGCCCACGGCCCAGGTCTTCGCGCGCCGCGCCCACCCCTACACACGCGGGCTGCACGCGGCGCGGCCGCGGCCGGGCATGGGGCGCTTGGGGCGCTTGGGGCGGCTGGGACGGCGGTGGCCGTCGGGCTGCGTGGGACAGCCAGGGCAGGCTGAGACTGTGGCTGCGAACGCAGCACCCTTGCGCCTGGCCACCATTCCCGGCCGCGTGCCCGAACTGGCCGATCTGGGCCCGGGCTGCCCCTTCGCCGACCGTTGTGACCTGGTCATCGACGCCTGCCGCGGTGCGCCGCCCCCTCCCGTCGTCATCGGCGCGGGCCACGACGCACGCTGCCTTCGGCCGTTCATCGAATGAGCATCGCATGACCGTGATGCTGCAGGTGCACGACCTGTCGCAGCGCTACCGGCTGCCGCGCTTCAGTCTGTTCACGCCGGCTGCGGCCGTGCAGGCGCTGGATGGCGTCAGCTTCAGCCTGCAGGCCGGCCGCAGCCTGGGCGTGGTGGGTGAGTCGGGATCGGGCAAGAGCACGCTGGCACGCCTGGTCATGGCGCTGGAAACACCGCAGCGCGGCCGCGTGCTGTGGCAGGGTCAGGACCTGCACGCACTGGACGCGGCCGCGCTGCGGCGTGCGCGCGCGCAGTTCCAGATGGTGTTCCAGGACCCCTACGGCTCGCTCGACCCGCGCCGAAGCATCGGCCAGACCGTCAGCGAGCCGCTGGCGCTGCTCGGCGACGACCCGGCCTGGCGCGACCGCACCGCGCGCGAACACCGCGCCGCCGAGGTGCTGGATGCCGTGGGCCTGCGTGCCGCCGACATGGGCAAGTACCCGCACGAATTCTCGGGCGGCCAGCGCCAGCGCATCGCCATCGCGCGCGCGCTGGTGACGCGCCCGCGGCTGATCGTCGCCGACGAGCCGGTCAGCGCGCTCGATGTCTCGGTGCAGGCCCAGGTACTGAACCTGATGCAGGACCTGCAGGACGAATTCGGCCTGGCCTATCTCTTCATCAGCCACGACCTGGCGGTGGTCGAATTGATGTGCGACGACATCGTCGTGCTTGACCGCGGCCGTGCCGTCGAGCAGGGCCCCGCCGCGCAGGTGCTGCGCCAGCCGGCCCATGCGCTGACGCGCCGGCTGCTGGCGGCCGTGCCGGGGCATGATGCAGGCCAACCCCTGGCTGCCGGAGACGTCACTTGAACAGCCCTGCGGCGCAAGCCACCATCGAGCGCTTCTACGCCGCCTTTGCACGCCTCGACGGCGGAGGCATGGCCGCCTGCTACACGGCCGACGCCGCCTTCGATGACCCGGCCTTCAGTCTGCGCGGGCGCGGCCAGATCGGCGGCATGTGGCAGATGCTGTGCGACAGCACACGCGCCAAAGGCATGGCGCACTGGCGGCTGGAAGTCAGCGACATCGCGACCGATGACGGCACCCGCAACCGCACCGGTAACGGCACCGTCACCGGCACCGGCACCGGCCGGGCGCACTGGGAAGCGCACTACCTGTTTCCGGCCACCGGGCGCCTGGTGCACAACCGCATCGACGCGAGCTTCGTGTTCGACGCGCAGGGCTTGATCGCACATCACACCGACCGCTTCGACTTCACGGACTGGGCGCGCCAGGCGCTGGGCGCCACGGGCTGGCTGCTGGGCTGGACACCCTGGCTGCGGGCGCTGGTGAGGCGCCAGGCTGCCGCACAGCTTCAGCGTTACCTGGCGCGGCGCTGAGGTAGTGCCCGGCGACCGCGCCGCCGCGGTCGCGCGACGTCATGCGCAGGCCTTACATTGCGCCCCATGTGGACGACCGCTGAAGGATGACGGCTGAGCTATGACGGACGACCGCGGCAACCCCTGCGGCAGTGCCTCGCCCGCGGCGCGGGCGGCACTGTCGCAGGCCTTGTGGCGAACGATGTCCTTCTACGACACGCCACTGGCCGACATCGACACGGCGATGGCCGAAGACCCCGGCTGGGCGCTGCCGCACACGATGAAGGCCGGCTTTCTGCTCAGCCTGACCGAACCCGCGCTGCTGTCCGAAGCCGCGGCCCACCTGAGCCATGCGCGCGCCCTGTGCCGCCACGCCCCTGTCGCGGAGCGGGCACACATCGAGGCCCTGCAGCAGGTGCTGGAAGGCCGCTGGGGCGCCGCCTGCCGCATCTGGGACGAACTGCTCATCGGCCACCCGCGCAACGCGCTGGCACTGCATTGGGCGCAGCTGTGGGACTTCTACCGCGGCGATACCGCGTCGTTGCGCCTGCGCCCGGCGCGCGCCCTGCCGGACTGGGACGAAGCCGATCCGCTGCATCCGCTGGTGCTGGGCCTGCTGGCCTTCGGGCTGGAAGAAAACAACCTCTACCCGCAGGCCGAAGAAGCCGGCCGCCGCGCGCTGGCTGCCGACCCGCGCGGCCCCTGGGCGGTGCACGCGGTGGCGCATGTGATGGAGATGCAGGGCCGTTTCGAGGACGGATCGGCCTGGCTGCGCCAGACCCAGCCCGACTGGGCCGAGGGCAACGGCCTGGCCGCGCACCTGTGGTGGCACAAGGGCCTGTACCGGCTGGAGGCTTTGGACATGGCAGGCGCCCTGCGCCTGGCCGACTCGCACCTGGCCGGCGAGGCTCTGCAGATCGGCCTGCAGCGCATCGACGCGGCAGCGCTGCTGTGGCGCTTGCAATTGCTGGGCGAGGACGTCGGTGACCGTTTCGCCGCACTCGCTGCCGGCTGGGACCTGACACGCGACGATGCCGAAGCCATGGCGCCGAATGCCGAACGCAGTGGCGAACGCAGCGGCGAAATGGCAGGCTATTACGCCTTCAACGACGTGCATGCCGTGGTCGCGCTGCTGGGCGCGGGTGAAGTGCAGCGCGCCGAACGACATGTCGCGCGCTGCGCCGCCCGCGCGCTGGCCGCCACCGAGGCGCGGCGCTGCAACCACCTGATGGCGCGTGAAGTGGGTCTGCCGTTGATGCGCGGTCTGCTGATGCTGGCCCGTGGTGAGGCCGCCGCCGCCGCCGTCGCGCTGTACCCGGTGCGCGCGCTGGCGCAACGCCTGGGCGGCAGCCATGCGCAGCGCGACCTGATCGACCAGACCCTGCTGGCCGCCGCGGCCCGCGCCGCACGCGGCGACAGCATTGGTGGCGACACGGTGCAGGCCCGCGCCATCGGCCGCGCGCTGCTGAACGAACGCATCATGGCCAAGCCGGTGACGCCGTTGACGCGACACTGGATGGACGCCGTGGGCGAACGGGTCGAAGCCCGGGCTTGAGAACCATTTCCTGAGGAGATCGGCATGACTCAGTCCAGCGCAGAAGACAGGCGTGATCAGCGGCTGAAATTGCTCGACGACCACATCGGCCGCTCGCTGGCCGAAAGCGAGAAGAACGGCGAGCTGGCGGCCGCGCCCAGTTACGGCAAGCCGCTGGACTTCGGCGACGGCTACGACGAGACCCCGGCCGACCTGCGCATGCCGTTCAAGATGCTGAAGGATGCGGGCTATGTGCCGCCCGAGGTCGAGGCCATGCGCCAGATTGCGGCGCTGCAGACCGAGTTGCAGGCCCTGCCCGCGACGACTGATGCGGCGGTGGCCCAGAGCCTGCAGCGCCATATCGCCGACCTGCGCCAATCGCTGGCGCTGCGCATGGAGAGGCTGCGCGCCTCGGGCAGTCTGTAGGCGGGTCAGGCGCGCCCGGCCGGGTGCGCCGGGCAGGCCAGGCAGGCCGGCTCAGCCAGCACGAGCACCGGACCGGCACCCGCCGGCACATTCAAACCCAGGGCGGCGCGAGCCCTTCCACTGCCAGCACCCGCTGCACCGTCGGCCGCGCCAGCATGCGCTGCAAGAAGGCGCCAATGTGCGGCAATGTGCGTGCCGGGCGCTGCATGCCGCGGGTCCAGCGGCACAGCATGAAGGCGTAGAAGTCGATCGCGCTGAAATACTCGCCCAGCAGGCAAGGGCCGCCATGGCGTGCGAACTGGGCCTCGATCTGGTCCACCAACGCGGCGATGCGTGCATCGGCCGAGGCCTTGACCTCGGCCGCAGCGGCGGCATGGCCGGGCGCGACATATCGATCGCTGTAGAAGTACATCGGCATCTGCGACTGCAGGCTGGCCGACAGCCACACGCCCCACTTGTAGAACTCGGCCCGCTCGGCCGTGCCCACTTGCGGCGCCAGGCCGGCCGCAGGGTGCGTGTCGCACAGGTGCAGCACGATCGCCAGGGTCTCGAACAGCACCAGCTCGCCGTCCACCAAGGTCGGCACCAGGCCGTTGGGGTTGAGCTGCAGATATGCCGGCGCCTTGTGCGCCTGCGTCGCGCGGTCCACCGGGCGCAGCGTGTGCGGCAGGCCCAGTTCGACCAGCAGCAGGTGTGGCGTCATGCTGGCCCCGCCGGGCATGTAATGCAGTTCGATCATCCAGCAATGATGGCATGTGGCCCCGGCAACGGGGGGCTTGCAATCGCGCGCCCTGGCGCCCATGTCGCGGTATGGATGCCGCCGCCAACATCGTCAACAACACGGCTGCCGCCATGACCACCGGGCCTTGGGGCCAGACCCTGCTGTTTGTGCTGCTGTTGCTGGGCCTGGCCGGCGTCGTCGGTGCCTGGCTGGTCGGCCCACCCTGGCGCGTGGCCTGGCGGCGCGCGCGCATCCGCCGTCAGCCCTTTCCGGCGGCCTGGCGCGCGCTGCTGCGCCAGCAGTGGCCGCTGTACAGCCGCCTGCCGACCGAAACGCAATTGCGGCTGAAGAAGCATGTGCAGGTGTTGTTGGCCGAGGTGCCCTTCATCGGATGCGGCGGCCTGACCGTGACCGACGAGGTGCGGGTGCTGGTGGCCGCGCAGGCAGCGCTGTTGCTGGTGGGGCGGCGTGCGGGCGCATTCGGCGTCTTGCGGCAGGTGCTGGTCTATCCCGGTCACTTTGTCGTGCAGCGCAATGTGGCCGATGGCGCCGGCCTGGTGCGCGACGAACGCCAGACGCTGGCCGGCGAAAGCTGGCAACACGGCCAGGTGGTGCTGGCCTGGGACGAGGTGCGTGCCGGCGCCGCCGTGGCCGACGACGGGCGCAATGTCGTCGTGCACGAGTTCGCGCATCAGCTCGACCAGGAAGGTGGTGCCGCCAACGGCGCGCCCTGGCTGCCCGGCCGGGCCCGCGCGGCGCGCTGGGCAGCCGTCATGCGCAACGAGTTCGATGCCCTGCAGCAGCGGCTGGCACGCGGCGAGGCGGGTGTGCTGGACCCCTACGCGGCCACGAATCCGGCCGAGTTCTTTGCCGTCGCCAGCGAGGTCTTCTTCGAACGCCCGCAGGCGCTGGCCCTTGCCCACCCGGCGCTGTACGCCGAATTGCGCGGCCTGTACCGACTGGACCCATTGCACTGGTAACACGCCGCCGCCGGGCGCGCAAAGGCCGGGCCTGCACGGCACGGCCGGCGGCCACCCAGAATCGACTGCGATGACGGCAAAGCGGTCCCTGGTCTGGTTCAAGCGCGACCTGCGTGTGCAGGACCACGCGCCGCTGGCCGCTGCGCAGACCGGTGAGGCGGCGGCAGCGCTCTTCGTCATCGAACCGGCCTGGTTGAGCAGCGCCGAGTGCGACCCGCAGCACGTGGACTTTGCATTGCGCTGCCTGGCCCCCTTGCGCGCCGATCTGGCGGCGCGGGGCCTGCCACTCTTGATTCGGGTCGGCGCGGTGCCGCAGGTATTGCACGAACTGCGGCACGAATGGCACTTCGACACCCTGCTCAGCCACGAAGAAACGGGCCCGGGCTGGACTTACGCCCGCGACCTGGAAGTGGCAACGTGGTGCCGCGCGCAAGGTGTCGAGTGGCATGACTTCACGCAGACCGGCGTGGTGCGGCGCCTGCGATCGCGCTTCGGTTGGGCCGGCCGCTGGGCGCAGCGCATGGAAGCGCCCGTCGTCGCACTGGACGGTGCGTTTCGTGCGCCGCCGCTGGACACGTTGGCGCTGGGCGATCTGCCCACGCTGTCGACTCTCGGCCTGCCGCCCCACCGCAGGCCCGCGCGGCCGGCGGGCGAGGCGGCAGCCGGGGCCACGCTGCACAGCTTCCTGCATACCCGGGGCGGGCAGTACCGGCGCGCGCTGTCCAGCCCGCTGACCGCAGAGCAAGGCTGCAGCCGCCTGAGCGAACACCTGGCCTTCGGCACGGTGTCGATGCGACAGGTGCACCAGGCGACTGAAATGCGCATCGCTGACGCCCAGGCCCAAGCGCAAATCACCGGGGACCGCGGCTGGGCCCATGCCTTGCGCGGCTTCGCCGGGCGGCTGCGCTGGCACTGCCACTTCATGCAGAAGCTCGAGGACGAACCGGCCATCGAGCGGCGCAACTTCGCCCGTGCCTACGACGGCCTGCGGCCTGGCGACGGTCTGCCCTGGGGCGCGGCCGAACAGGCGAAGTTCGAGGCCTGGTGCACCGGCCGTACCGGCTACCCGATGGTCGATGCCTGCATGCGGTCGCTGGTGGCCACCGGCTGGCTGAACTTCCGCATGCGCGCCATGCTGGTCAGCTTCGCCAGCTACCACCTGTGGCTGCATTGGCGGCCGACGGGGCTGTTTCTGGCGCGGCAATTTCTGGACTTCGAACCCGGCATCCACTGGAGCCAGATGCAGATGCAAAGTGGCACCACGGGCATCAATACGTTGCGCATCTATTCGCCGGCCAAACAGGCCGCCGACCACGACCTCGAGGGCGTGTTCCAGCGCCGGTGGCTGCCGGAACTGGGCACACCCCACTACCCTGCGCCCATGGTCGACGAGCGCAGCGCCCTGGCCCATGCCAAGGAGGTGATGTACGGGCTGCGCCGCAATGCCGCAGTGCGCGCCGAGGCCGATGCCGTGCAGGCGCGGCACGGCTCGCGCAAGAGCGGGCTGCCGCCCACGGG
>JBBSCX010000041.1:0-15834 GCA_038249905.1 Burkholderiales bacterium | reverse complement strand
GCGCCGTTGACGGCGTCTTCGATGTCGGCGTCGTCCAGCACCACCAGCGGTGCCTTGCCACCCAGCTCCAGCACCGCGGGCTTCAGGTACTTGGCGCAGGTCATGGCGATGATGCGGCCCACACGCGTGCTGCCGGTGAAGTTGACGCGCCGCACCGCCGGGTGCGCCACCATCGCCTCCACCACCGCGCCGGCATCGGCCGGGGCATTGCTGACGTAGTTGACGACGCCGGGTGGGAAGCCGGCTTCCTGCAGCGCCTCGATGATCAGCGCATGGGTGCGCGGGCAGTTTTCGCTGCCCTTCAGGATGACGGTGTTGCCACACGCCAGCGGTGTGGCGATCGCGCGCACGGCCAGGATGATGGGCGCGTTCCAGGGCGCGATGCCCAGCACCACCCCGGCAGGCTGGCGCACCGCCATGGCCAGGCTGCCGGGCACGTCGGACGGGATCACCTCGCCGGCCACCTGCGTCGTCAGCGACGCCGCCTCGCGCAGCATGCCCGCGGCCAGCATGACGTTGAAGCCGGCCCACATCGCGGTGCCGCCGGTCTCGGCCGGCACCGAGGCGCAGAACTGCGGCATCTTGGCCTCCAGCATCTCGGCCGCCTTCAGCAGCAGGGTGCGGCGGGTGCCGGGCCCCGTCTCGCTCCAGGTCTTGAAGGCCTCGGCCGCGGCTTCGACGGCCATCACCGCGTCGGCCGGGCTGGCGGCCGGCGCGCGGGTGGCGACGGTGCCGTCCAGCGGGTTGCGGCGTTCGAAGGTGGCGCCGCGCTCGGCGGTCACCTTCAGGCCGTTGATCAGCATGCTCAGGTCGGACATGGGGGGCTCCTTCGGGATGGGTGTGAGGGGCGACGTCACGCAGCCTGGGGCGACTGTGGGATCGACTGCAAAAGCGGCAGGGTCAGGCCGCGATGGCGGCCTTGCGGCGGCTGGCAGCGTCGGCCGCGGTGGTGGTGTCGGCGGCGCTGGCGCCCAGGTAGGCTTCCTGCACCACGGTGCTGCGCGCCAGCAATCTCGCCGGGCCGCTGGCCACCAGCGCGCCGCGTTCCAGCACATAGCCGCGGTCGGCCACGGCCAGCGCCTTCTTCACGTTCTGCTCGACCATCAGCACGGTGGTGCCGGCGTCGGCAATGCGCCGCGTGATGGCCAGCAGTTCGTCGACCATGCGCGGCGCCAGGCCCAGCGAAGGCTCGTCCAGCATCAGCAGGCGCGGCCGGCTGACCATGGCGCGTGCCAGGGCCACCATCTGCTGCTCGCCCCCGCTCATGGTGCCGGCCAGTTGCTGCGCACGTTCGCGCAGCTTGGGGAAGTCGACAAGGGCCTGTTCGATGCGCGCCGCGCGCTCGGCCTTGGGCACCAGCCAGCCACCGAGCTCGAGGTTCTCGGTCACGCTCATCTGCGCGAACAACTGCCGCCCCTCGGGCACCAGCGACACACCGGCAGCGACGACCTCGTGCGTCTTTTTCGCCAGGTCAACGCCGTCCAGCGTGACCACGCCGCGGCGCGGGATCAGCCCCGCCAGCGCCTTCAGCAGCGTGGTCTTGCCGGCACCGTTGGGCCCCAGGATGACGGTCAGACCGGGCCTGGCTTCCAGACTCAGGTCGCGCAGCACCCAGAAGGCGCCGTAGCCGGCGCTCAGGCCCTGGATCTTCAGATGCGCCTGCCCGGTGCCGCCCAGCGTGAAGGGGGTGCTGCGCCAGTACATCACGCGGCCACATCCATGACTTCATCACCCAGATAGGCCTCGATGACGGCCGGGTCGCGCACCACCTGGGCCGGCGGCCCGTCGGCGATCTTGCGGCCCTGGTGCAGCACGATCACGCGCTCCACATGCTTGACCAGGATCGTCACCGCATGCTCGATCCAGACCACGCTCAGGTCGAGCTCGTCGCGCATGCGGCGGATCAGCCGCGCCATGTCCTCGATCTCGGCTTCGGTCAGGCCCGCAGCCACCTCGTCCAGCAGCAGCAGTTTCGGGCGTGTGGCCAGCGCCATGCCGATTTCCAGCAGCCGCTGCTGGCTGGGCGTGATGGCGGCGGCAGGCAGGGCGGCCTGCGCCTCCAGGCCGATCAGGCGCAGGATGCTTTCGGGGGTGCGCAGGGCCCAGGGCACCCCTTCTTCATCGCCCCAGAACACGTACTTGCGCGGCCGCCGACCGGCGAACTTGAGGCCGAACTCGATGTTGTCCCGCACCGGCAGGTCGGCAAAGGTGCGCGGCGTCTGGAAGGTGCGCGCCACGCCGGCGGCGGCAAAGCGGTGCGGCTTCTTGCCGGTCAGATCGCGGCCGCCGGCCACCAGCCGGCCCGAGGTGGGCGCGATGACGCCGCTGATGGCGTTGAAGAAGGTCGTCTTGCCCGCGCCGTTGGGGCCGATGATGCCCACCAGTTCACCGGCGCGCAGCGTGACGCTGACGGCGTCCACGGCGATCAGCCCGCCAAAACGCACGCTCAGTTCATGTGCCTGCAGCAGGGGCACTGTGGTGTCCAGGCCGGGGGTGCCGGTCTCAGACGACAAGGCGCCGCTCCTTCTCGCGCTGCTCATCGCGGGCCTTGTCGCCGCTCCACTCGTAGCGGCGCTCTCGCGCCCAGTCGCGGGTGTCGGTCCACCAGGCCTTGACGATCGCCCAGCGCAACGACGCCAGACCCCCGGGCAGGTACAGCACACACAGAATCAGCAACAGGCCCAGCGTCATCATGTAAAGCTGCGGCAGTTGCAGGCGCAGGGTCTCGGCCAGGATCGAGAACACGATGGCCGCGATCAGCGGCCCCCACAGCGTGAAGGCGCCGCCGATCAAGGCGATCAGCACGGTCTGGAAGCCGATGAAGGGGTTGAACACCGTCTGCGGGTCGATGTAGGTCCAGCGCACGCTCATCGCCGCGCCCACCGCGCCAGCCACTGCGGCCGTCAGCGCAAAGCCGGCGATCTTTACCAGCCGGGTGTTGACGCCCAGGGTCTGCGCACGCTGCTCGTCGGCGCCGATGCCCACCATCGCCAGGCCGAAGCGGGTGCGGCGGATGACGATGGACAGCAGCAGCGTGATGAAGGCCAGCGCCAGCACCGTCAGGTAGATGGTGTCGCGATCCGGCACCACCGTCAGCACCCGGCCGACCGTGCCGTGCACCTGCTTTTCCCAGTAGGTGACGGCATGCTTGATGAGCTCGGTCATGCCGAAGGTCAGGACCGCAAAGTAGGTGCCGCGCAGGTGCAGCACGGCCGCACCCATCACCACCGCCACCAGCGCCGCGATGCCGGCGCCGATGGCGATGGCACCGACCCATCCGGCGGTCTCGATCCAGATCGCACCCGCATAGGCGCCGATGCCGAAGAAGGCCGCCGTGGCCAGCGACAGATAGCGCGTGGTGCCGCAGAACAGCGCCCAGCTGCTGCTCAGGGCCACGTACATCAGGCACACCAGGCCCATGGACACGGCAAATTCGCTGCCGTAATGCGGCAGCGCCAGCGCCCAGCCGGTCAGGCCGAACAGCACCAGCAGGTCGCGGACGAGGACTTGGCGTTTGTTCATTGGGGGCGTTCAGGCACGGCGAGGCAGGTCAATGCAGGGCAGGACCGGGCAGGGCAGGAATCAAGCCGTCCGCGCTCAAGCCGTTCTGGACTTGCGCGTGAACAGACCATGGGGCCGAAACAGCAGCACGGCGATGAAGATGCTGTAGCTCAGCAGGCTCTTCAGCGAGGGGTTGGTGAAGTGCGTGCCCAGGGCCTCGATCACGCCCAGCGCCAGGCCGCCAGCCAGCGCGCCGCCCATGCTGCCGAAGCCGCCCAGCGTGATGACGATCAGCGCCGTCACCGTGTAGGGCTCGCCCATCGACGGGCTGATGGTGTAGGTCATGGACAGCAGGCAGCCGGCCACGCCCGACAGCCCCAGGCCGACGCCGAACATCAGCGGGTGCAGCCGCGCGGTGTTGATGCCCACCAGCGCCGCGCCGGTGGGGCTTTGCATCAGCGCGCGCACGCCCTTGCCCAGCAGGGTCTGGCGCAGCAGCACGATGAGCCCGGCGCTGATGGCCAGCGCCAGCCCGAACACCAGCAGCTTGTTGCCCGCGAACTGCGCGCCGCCGAAGACCACGGGCTCGGTCATGTAGTCGTAGCCGCGCAGGTCGCCGCCCCACACCATGCTGGCGAAGTTCTGCACCAGAAACATCAGGCCGAAGCTGACCATCAGGCCCCGCGCCTCGAACACGTCGAGGTTGGGGCTGGTGCGCGTCAGCCGCCTGAAGGCCAGAAAGTGCACGGCGATGCCGACCAGCGCCAGCACCGCAAAGCTGACCGGGATCATCAGCAGCGGGCTGAAACCCCACTGCACATGCGCCACCCAGGTCATGAAGGCGCCCAGCATCAAAAACTCGCCGTGGGCGATGTTCAGGATGCGCATCAGCCCGTACTGCAGGTTCAGGCCCAGGGCCACCAGCGCGTAGATGCCGCCCGTGATCAGACCCGAGCTGATCAGCTCAAGCCAGGAGCCGAAGGACATGGGGCGCTGTGCTTCGCCGGTCTACCAGGCCGGCTTGGCCGGGTTCAGGGCCGCGGTGGCCATCGCCTTGGGCCACACGACCTCGAACTCCCCCTTCTGCCATTGGCCGACGCTGCCCGGTGTGCCGACGTTTTCGCTGCCGCTGAACTTGATCTTGCCGAGGATGGTGTCGTGCTCGCGGCCGGCGACAAAGTCGCGGATCGCCTTGCGGTCCAGCCCCTGCGCCTTGACCGCGCTGCTCAGGATCTGCAGCCCGGCCCAGCAGGCGCCGCTGGCCCAGCGGTCGGGTTCCTTCTTCTGGCTCGCCACGTGGGCGTCGAAGTAGGCCTTGGCGCCGGCACTGGACTTGCTGTTCCAGCTGCCCATGCCCATCACGCCCTCGGCGCCGGCCGGCGTCATGACGTTCCTGTACAGCGGGAAGGCGGTGCCCACGCTGGCATAGAAGATCTTGGGGTTGAAGCCGATCTCCTTGCTCTGGCGGCTGGCCAGGATGGTGTCGGGCGGGTAGGTGAAGCCGACGAAGGCGTCGGGGTTCTTGTCCTTGATGCTGCGCAGCACCGGGCTCAGGTCCTTCACGCCGCCAGGGTAGCTCTTGTCTTCCAGCAACTGAATGCCGCTGCCCTGCAGCGCCACCTTCATCGCGGCGTAGTTTTCCAGCCCGAACAGGTCGTCGACGTAGATCATGGCCACGCTCTTGACGCCATTGGCCTTCAGCATGTCGACCAAGGCGTCGCACATCGCCTTGGGCTGCTGCAGCAGCAGGAAGAAGTAGGGCAGCTTCATCTCGGCCAGGCGGCGGGACAGCGCCGTCGGGGCCAGGAAGGGGTACTGGAAGCGGTTGGCCAGCGGCGCGACGGCGAAGTTGGCATTGCTGCCCCAGGGCGGCAGCACCAGGTCGACCTTGTCGCTGCCCATCAGCTTCTCGTAGGTGCGCACGCAGGTCTCGATGTCGCTGCGGTCGTCGCTGCTGAGCAGCTCGATGCGGCGCTTCGTGCCCTTCACGTCCAGACCGCCTGCGGCGTTCTGCTGCTCGGCCCACAGCAGGTAGTTGGGTTCCTGGCTGGTCTGCGCACCGCCGGTCCAGGGGCCCGTGCGGGCGATGGCGTAACCCACGCGCACCGGCGCGGGCTGGGCCTGCACCCAGGGGGCCGACAGTGCGGCAGCGCCAGCGGCCAGGCCGGTGATGACGCTGCGGCGGTTGGGCGCGGCGCTGGCGGTGTCCGTGGCCACTGGGTTGTCGGCGGACTGTTCGATTGACGTGGCGCCTTCGATGGCGGCCGGCGGGCGGGTGATCGGGCTCATCCAATGTCTCCGGTAGGGTGGCGGGGCGTGCCCGCTCTGGCTCGGACCGCGATGGTAGGCGTGCGCCTGCACCGCCGCTTGCCCCGGCATGCGCAAAAGCTTGATGCAGCGTGCAGGCCGGTCTGGGGTTTTCCCTGGCTTGTGACACCGCGGGGCGCCGCGCGACACCACGGGGCCGCGCCAGACCCCACGGATGCGGGCCGTTGGGCCCGCGTCAATGCCTGCACGCTGCCGATAATTCGGCTCTTCATCTTTCCCGGGTCTGCGCCATGAGTTTCCCGCCCGTCGTGATGAACACCGACGAGGTCGCGCCGCGCGACCGGGTGCCCTACTGGACGGGCTGGATCGACCGCCTGTTCGACGGCCTGCAGTCCGACCTGTATGGGGACACCGCCTTCGACGGCCGTCTGTGCAGCGCCGTGGCTGGTGACGTGATCCTGACGCGGCTGGAGGCCGACCGCCACCGCGTCATGCGCTCGCGCCAGGACGCAGGCCACGGGCGCCAGAGCAGCCAGGGTTATCTGAAGATCGTCGCGCCCTTCTACGGCAGCGCCTGCGTCGAACAGCAGGGCCGGCAGGCGCGGGTCGGCCCCGGCCAGTGGAGCATCTACGACACCACCGACACCTATGCGGTCGAAAACCCGACGCGGGTCGAACACCTGATCGTGATGGTGCCCAAGACGGCGCTGGCCGACCGCGGCCTGACCGTGCCGGCGCTGATGGCACGGCCGCTGGGCAGTGAAGGCGGCATCGCGCGTGTGGCGCTGGAGACCATGCGCAGCGCCTGGCGAGAACTGCCGGGCATGGATGCCAACACGGCGCAGGGCCTGGGCGAGGCCATCACGCAACTGGTGCACCTGTCGCTGCTGGACCTGGCCGGCCGCAGCACCGCCTTGACCCAGCGCGAGGCGCTGCGCGACCGCATCAAGCGCCATGTCGCGCAGCGCCTGGGCGACACCGGGCTGAGCGTGGACGACATCGCCCGCGCGCTGCAGGTCAGCCGCCGGCAGCTGTACACCGCCTTCAGCGACGAGCCCGATGGCGTCGCCGGCTACGTCATCACGCAACGCCTGCAGGCCTGCCGCCGCGACCTGGAAGACCCGCGCCGTGCGGCGGTGTCGATCACGCACATCGCCCTGCAGCGCGGCTTCAGCCACCCGGCGCACTTCAGCCGCGCCTTCCGCGCCCGCTTCGGCCTGCCGCCCCGCGAATGGCGCGAGCGCCAGACGACGCCGACGCCATGATCGCAGCGCCCGACTTCGACAGCCTGATCGCCCGCGGCTGGGACGAGCATGCCGCGCAGCCCGCCGCCGTGGCGGCGCGGCTGGCCGGCGAGGTGCCGGCGCTGGTGGACGACGAGTCGCGACTGATCGCGCTGGCGCGGCTGGCCCACCATGTGCACGGCGAACACCTGGCGCAATGGGCGCAGGGCGTGGCCTTCCAGCAGCGGCTGGCCATGCTGCCGGCCCACCGTGCCGACGGCGAAAGTGGGGCCGCGGTGCGCCGCCACATTGCCGCGCTGAATCTGGCGGCAGGGGGGGACGCGGTGGACGCGGTGGATGGGGTCGATGCGCCCGGCGATGCCGCTGCGCTGACCCGATCCGATCGCGTGCGCGTCGGCGCCATGGCCGCGGCCAGCCTGGTGATGCACGACACCCCGCGCTCGATGGCCTTGTTCACCCAGGCCATGGCCGACTTCGACAGCGCCGCCCTGCCCGACACCGACCCCGCCGTGCGCGCTCTGGCCGTCACCGGCAACAACCTGGCGGCCGAACTGGAAGAACGCCCGCAGCGCAGCGCCGACGAGAGCGCGCTGATGCTGCTGGCGGCACAGGCGGGCCGCCGCTTCTGGGCCCTGGCCGGGGGCTGGCTGGAGACCGGGCGCGCCGAGTACCGGCTGTCGAACAGCTGGCGCGTGCATGGCGACGCGGCGATGGCGCGCCAACATGCAGCAGCCTGCCTGGCCATCGTGGCCGCCAACGGCAACGCGCCACTGGAACTGTTCTTCGGCTGGGAAGCCCTGGCGCTGGCCGAAGCCGCCGCGGGCGACGCCGATGCCGCGCGTGCAGCGGCGGCCCGGGGGCGCCAGGCCTTCGACGCCCTGCCGGCCGACGACCAGACCTGGTGCCGTGCCACCTTGGACCGGCTGCCGGGCGGTGGTCCAGCTGAAGCGCCGCACTAGACTGCCCCCGGCGCCGTCTTCACCGGACTGCCCAAGGCCCGACAGGCTGGCAGCCAGCCCGCCCGCCTTGCGTCGCCGTCCCCGACCTCCCGACCTCCCGTCCGCGCCACTGCAGGAGCCACGTCCCATGCCCGAACCCATCCTCGTCGCCCAGCGCGGCGACATCGCCTGCCACCTGCTGCCGGCGCTGGCCAACCGCCACGGCCTGATCACCGGCGCCACCGGCACCGGCAAGACCATCACTTTGCAGACCCTGGCTGAGGGCCTGTCCAAGCTGGGCGTGCCGGTGTTCCTGTCGGACATCAAGGGCGACCTCACCGGCATCAGCCAGCGCGGCGCCTTGCCGCCCAAGGTGGCTGCCATCCTGAAGGACCGCGGCATCGCCGAGCCCACGCCATTCGCCTGCCCGACCACGCTGTGGGACGTGTTCGGCGAGCAGGGCCACCCGGTGCGGGCCACCGTGTCGGACATGGGCCCGCTGCTGATCGGCCGCATGCTGGCGCTGAACGAAACCCAGGCCGGGGTATTGAGCATCGTCTTCAAGATCGCCGACGAAAAGGGCATGTTGCTGCTGGACCTGAAAGACCTGCGCGCCATGCTGTCCCACGTGGCCGAGAACGCGAAGCAGTACACCACCAGCCACGGCAACATCAGCGCCGCCAGCGTGGGCGCGATCCAGCGCGGACTGCTGCAGATCGATGAACAGGGCGGCGGCAAGTTCTTCGGCGAACCCATGCTGGACATCGCCGACTTTCAGCAGACGGTTGGCGGCCACGGCGTGGTCAACATCCTGGCCGCCGACAAGCTGATGAGCAGCCCGCGCCTGTACGCCACCTTCTTGCTGTGGATGCTGAGCGAACTGTTCGAGACCCTGCCCGAGGTCGGCGACCTGGACAAACCCAAGCTGGTGTTCTTTTTCGACGAGGCGCACCTGCTGTTCAGCGACGCGCCCAGGGTGCTGGTCGAACGCATCGAACTGGTGGTGCGCCTGGTGCGCAGCAAGGGCGTGGGCGTGTACTTCGTGACGCAGAACCCGCTGGACATCCCAGACACCGTGCTGGGCCAGCTGGGCAACCGCGTGCAGCACGCGCTGCGCGCCTTCACGCCGCGCGACCAGAAAGCGGTGAAGAGCGCGGCCAGCACCATGCGCGCCAACCCCGGGCTGGACATCGAGACGGCGATCACCGAACTGGCGGTGGGCGAGGCCCTGGTCAGCCTGCTCGACGAAAAGGGCCGGCCGGGCGTGACCGAACGCGTGTTCGTGCTGCCGCCGGGCAGCCGCATCGGGCCGGTGACGCCAACCGAGCGCCAAGCGCTGCAGGCCGGGTCGCTGGTGGCGGGGGTGTACGAGAAAGTCATGGACCGCGAGAGCGCGTACGAGATGCTGGTGCAGCGCGCTCCGGCCGCCGCCGCGGCGCCGACCGGCGCAGCAGGCCCCGCCACCGGCGCTGCCGCACCCACTCAGGCCGGCGGCGGCATGATGGACGGACTGAAGGACGTGCTGTTCGGCAGTACGGGGCCGCGTGGCGGTGTGCGCCCGGGGCTGGCACAGGCGGCGGCGGCGTCGGCCGTGCGCTCCATCGGCTCGACCGTGGGGCGAGAGATCGTGCGCGGGCTGCTCGGGTCCTTGCTGGGCGGTTCACGCCGCCGCTGAGTCCTGAACACTGAGCACCGAGCACTGAATCCCGAACACTGAACACGGATCGCACCCACCACTTCATGCGCCTACCTCGCTGGCTCCGCGGCCTGAGCTCACTCTCGTTGGCCGCCGTCTTCGCCCTCGTCGCCAGTGGCCAGTCCGGCCTGCTGGCGGGTACGCCGCCCACCGACCTGGGTGTGCGCGACGGCCGCCTGAAGCCGCCGTCGCTGGCGCCCAACAGCGTCAGCAGCCAGGCCGCATTGCATGTCGGCCGACCGCACGCCGTGGCCGCAGCCATCGCCCCGCTGCCGGCCGTGGGCGGCGACCCGCAAGCCACATTGCTGCGCATCCGCGCGCTGCTGGAAGGGCCCACAGCAGTCCTGCCGGGCGCGCGCGTCGTCGAGGCCAGGGACGACTACCTGCGGGTCGAGTTCCGCACCTTCTGGCTGGGTTTTGTCGACGACGCCGAGTTCTGGGCCGACCCCGCCACCGGCGTGGTGCAGTTGCGATCGGCCTCGCGCCTGGGCGAGGGCGATCTGGGCGCCAACCGGGCGCGCATCGAGAAGCTGCGCGAGCTGCTGGCCGCGGGGACCTGATGCCTCGGCGGCCAGGCCGCGCGGGGCAGCGGGGGCGTCGTGCCGCACCGGCAACGGCCATGGCCCCCGCCTGTGCCCCTCTTCGCGCTCCGCCCAGGCCGTTTCGCGCCGCCCCGCAGCCTTCGGTCGACGGCCACTGGCGCACGCCAGCGCGCGGCATCAGCATCTCGGCATGAACTCCATTCCTGCCGCCGTGTGGCGCGCCCATGCACTGACAGCCGCCCGCGCGGTGCTGCGCGTGGCGCTGATCGGCACCGGGGTGGCGGTGGTCCTCAGCGTGCTGTTCGGCCAGCACTTCGGCTACACCTTCATCTACACGCTGTGCATCACGGCGAGCTGCTGGTCGATGATCCAGGGCGGATTGCGGCTGACGCGGCGCGTGGTCGGTGAGGGTCGGCCGGGCTGGCCGCCGCTGCCGTGGACGGTGGGCGTGGTGCTGGTCGGCACCGTGCTGGGCTACACCGTCGGCAACGAGCTTGCCAACCTGATCACGGGCCTGCGCGGACCGGGTCTGCTGGGTGCCGCACCGCGCCAGGCGGTGACGCTACTGCTGTTTTCGCTGCTGATAGGCTCGGTCTTCACCGGGTTCTTCTTTGTGCGCGAGCGCGTCGCCCGCGCCGAGGCGCAGGCCCAGGCCGCCCAGCGTGCCGCGGCCGAGAACCAGCTGCGCCTGCTTGAAAGCCAGCTTGAACCGCACATGCTGTTCAACACCCTGGCCAATCTGCGCGTGTTGATCGGCATCGACCCGCCGCGCGCCCAGGTCATGCTGGACCACCTGATCCGCTTCATGCGGTCCACGCTGACGGCATCGCGCACGGCACCCGACGCCGCCGGCGGTCATACCCTGGCCGACGAGTTCGCCCGCATCGGCGACTATCTGGCGTTGATGCAGATCCGCATGGGCCCGCGCCTGCAGGTGGTCATGGACCTGCCGCCTGAACTGAGTGCAATGCCGGTGCCTCCGCTCTTGCTGCAGCCGCTGGTCGAGAACAGCATCCGCCACGGGCTGGAGCCGAAAGTGGCCGGCGGCGCGCTGCGCCTGAGCGCACGTCGCGAGGGCGGGCAGCTGAAGCTGGAAGTGCGCGACACCGGGGTCGGACTTTCGGCCGCAGGCGCGGCCGCTGATGGCGGCACGCACTTCGGCCTGGAACAGGTGCGCGCCCGCCTGGCGGCGCTGCACGGCGCCGACGCTTCGCTGGTGCTGACTGCCGCCGACGCCGACAACAACGCCGACGGCACCAATGAAGGCGGGGGCGGCACCCGCGCCCTCGTCACGCTGCCTTGCCACGATGCCGTGGCCCCTGCATCTACCGCTCGCTGAGCCCGCCCATGCCCACCGCCCTGATCGCCGAAGACGAACCCCTGCTGGCTGCGGCACTGCAGGCCGAACTGGCCCGCTGCTGGCCCGAACTGCAACTGCTGCAGACGGTGGGCGACGGCGACAGCGCACGTCGCCAGACGCTGGCGCTGACGCCCGACGTGTGCTTCTTCGACATCCGCATGCCCGGCAGCAGCGGCATCGAGGCCGCGCAGGCGCTGGCCGAGGACTGGCCCGAGCCCGGCCCAGACACGGCACCCTTCCCGCTGCTGGTGTTCGTCACCGCCTACGAGCAATACGCGCTGGCCGCCTTCCAGGCGCAGGCCGTGGACTATCTGATCAAGCCGCTGGACAGCGCGCGCCTGGCCGAGTGCGTGGCCCGCCTGCAGGCCCGCCTGGCCGAGCGCAGGCCGGCCGCCCAGGCCCTGGCGCAGACGGTCGACCAGCTGCGCGCTCTGCTGGGCAGCGTGCCCGGGCTGACGTCGGCCATGAGCGCCAGCGCGGCGCCGGCAGTCTCGGCCACGCCAGGCGCCACCGCACGCGCCGCAGCCCCGCCGGCCCCGCGGCTGCGTGTCATCCAGGCCCAGTCCGGCGCCCTGTTGACGATGGTGCCGGTGGACGAAATCATCTACTTCGAGGCCGCCGACAAGTACGTGCGTGTCGTCACCGCCGCGCGAGAACACCTGATCCGCTTGTCGCTGCGCGAACTGCTGCCGCAGCTGGACCCGGACGACTTCTGGCAGGTGCACCGCGGCACCGTGGTGCAGGCGCGCTGCATCGCGCAGGCGCGGCGCGACGAATCGGGCAAGGTGGTGCTGACGCTGCGCGGCCGGCCCGAGACGCTGACCGCCAGCCGGCTGTACGCGCACCTGTTCAAGGGGCACTGAGCCGGGCCCTCTGTTGGAGCGTGGCAGCGGCTGGTGGCGGCTGGTGTGGTCAGGTGGCCGTTCGTTTCAGCCCGTGCCGGCGGCCGCGGCTTCGGCATAGAGTGCGGCGCATGAACCCTTTGCTGCACCCTCCCGCGCCCGTGCTGGTCGTCGGCGCCGGCCTGATGGGCAGCGGCATCGCCCAGGTGGCGGCGCAGGCGGGGCACGCGGTGGCGCTGCACGACACGCGCGAAGGTGTGGCCGAGCAGGCCCTGACCCGGCTGCGCACCAGCCTGGATGGCGGGGTGGCGAAGGGCCGATGGACGGCCGACGAGGCCGCAGCCACGCTGGGGCGCATCCGGCCCGTCGCCACCCTCGCCGCAGCCGGGGACGCCGCCATCGCCATCGAGGCCATCGTCGAGCAGCTCGACGACAAGCGCGCCCTGCTGCGCGCGCTGGAAGCGCTGCTGGGTGAGCACGCCATCCTGGCCAGCAACACCTCGTCGATCTCGATCACGGCCCTCGCCGCCGGGCTGCAGCGGCCCGGGCGCGTGGTGGGCATGCACTTCTTCAACCCGGTGCCGCAGATGAAGCTGGTGGAGGTGGTGGCGGGCCTGCAGACCGACCCCGCCGTGGCCGAGGCCACCGCTGCGCTGGCGCGCGCCTGGGGCAAGACGGCGGTGCACGCGAAAAGCACGCCCGGCTTCATCGTCAACCGCATCGCGCGGCCCTACTACGCCGAAGCCCTGGCGCTGCTGCACGAACAGGCCAGCACGCCCGAGCGCATCGACGCCGCGTTGCGCGGCGCGGGCTTTCGCATGGGGCCCTGCGAGCTGATGGACCTGATCGGGCACGACACCAACTTCGCCGTCACGCAGTCGGTGTTCGAGGCCTTCTTCCATGACCGCCGCTATGCCCCCAGCCCGCTGCAGCGCGAGATGGTGGCCGGCGGTCTGCTGGGCCGCAAGGCCGGGCGCGGCTTCTACAGCTACCCCGCGGGCGTGCCGCCGCTGCCTGTGGCGGTGCTGCAGGCGCCGGCCAGCGCCGGCGAAGTGACGGTGCACGGCCAGGGCGCATTGGCCGAACACCTGCTGCGCGCCGCCACCGCCGCACTGGCGCCGCAGGGCTGGGGCCCGGCGCGCCACAGCGGGCACAGCGGTGCCAGCGGCATCAATGTTCACAACGCAAGCAGCGACTGGACCGGCCTGTCCATCGACGGCGCGCAGCTGCGTTTGAGCGACGGCCGCAGCGCCAGCGAGATTGCGCACCACCTGGGCCGGCCCGACATCGCCGTCTTCGACCGCGTGCCGCTGGCCGACCGCGGCGCGGTGCCCGCCGGCACGGCACTGGCGTACAGCGTCGCCGCGCAGGCCGGCCATGCCTGGCGCACCCAGGCGGGCGCGTGGCTGGCAGCGCTGGGCTTTGCGCCGCTGGCCATGGCCGACACACCGGGCCTGGTGGTGACGCGCACCTTGGCCATGCTGATCAACGAAGCCGCCGACGCCGTGCAGCAGGGCGTGTGCACGCCCGAGGGCGCCGACGCGGCGATGAAGCTGGGCGTGGCCTACCCGGCGGGCCCCTTCGAATGGCTGGCCGGCTGGAGCGCCTGCGAGGTGCTGGCCGTGCTGCAGGCGCTGGACGCGGCCTGCCGCGGCGACCGTTACCGCGCCAGCCCGTGGCTGCGCGAGCGAGCCTGGACGGAGACCGCGGCCGCGGGCTGAGCGCGCAGCGGGCTGACGCGGCCGCCACCCGCGGCGTGCCGGGCGCAGCGGGCAGAGCACCCGCTGCTTTGCCCGCCTGTTCCGGCGATCGCCGGTGATCCCGCCGTCCGACACTGTGCAGCGGCTCGACCCGTGCCCCGAAAGGATCGTGATGGCCCTCGACAAGATCCGCATCAGCAACCAGATCGTGTGCCTGGAGGTGACCGACGCGCAGCATGTCGCGATGGACGCCGGCGCCTATCTGCGGGCTGCTCGCGAGTTGCGCGAAGCGATTCGATGCGAACTCAGCGAACTGCCGATGGACGCTTTCCTGGTCGGCGCGCTGCCTTCGCTGCAGACCACTGCCGAGAACGTGTTCTTCGATCACCACCGCCGCTTTGCCGACCTCGACGACAGCGGCGGCGCTGGCCGGGCGCAAGCGCTGACCGACCAGATGTTGCGGCGCCTGCTGCGCAAATAGCCTCGGCCGAGGCGCCTCGGGCGTCTCTTTCGTCTCCCCAGCCTCCTTCGACCTTCCGGCCCAGCGCCGCTGCCATGACCCGGACCCGCAAACTGCTGCAATCCCTGCGCGCCCATCCGCGCCTGGCCGGAGCCCTGGCGCTCGGGCTCGCGCTGATCGCGGGCGCGCTGACCTGGCAGCAGCGCAGCGCCGACGAAGCACTGGCGCGCCAACTGCCCGAAGTGCGCGCCTTCGAGGCCGACACGCAGGCCTGGCTGCACAACGAGAGGGCCGTGGCCGACTTCAGGCGCAACCTGGCCGCGCGCGATGTGACGGCGGTGGGTCTGGCGGCATCGCCGCCGGGCCTGGTGCTCTACACCCTGAAGAACGGCGAGAAAGCCAGCACCACCGTGCCCGGCTGCACCCCCGCGGGCTGCGCCGGGACGCTGCTGGACGGCCTGGGCGAACGCAGCGCCGAGGCGGGATTCGCACTGGTCAGCGTGCACGTCGACCCCCGCACCGCCAGCCACCGCCTGCTCGGCGTGGCCGAGACCGTGCTGACGCCGCTGCTCGTCATCGCCATCGTGCTGGGCGCGCTGTTCGCCGTCACGCGGCTGCAGATGGGGCTGGGTGGGGCGTCGATGTTGACGGTGCAGCCGCCCACGCGCTTCGCCGATGTGGTCGGCAGCGACGAGGCCAAGGCCGCGCTGGCGCGGGTGCGCGCCTTTCTCGGCGAACCGGCGAAGTACGCGCGGCTGGGCGCGACGCCACCGCGCGGCGTGCTGCTGGTGGGCCCGCCGGGCACGGGCAAGACGTTGCTGGCGCGTGCGCTGGCCGGCGAGTGCAATGCCAGCTTCATCGCGGTCGACGGCTCGTACTTCACCGCCATGTACTACGGCGCGGGCGTGGCCAAGGTGAAGGAACTGTTCAAGCTGGCGCGCCGGCATGCGCCCTGCGTGCTGTTCATCGACGAGATCGACGGCATCGGGCAGCGCAGCCAGGGCCGGGCGGGTGGTGGGGGCGGCGGTGGGGGCGGCGGTGGCGCCGAGTCGGAACTCAACCGCATCATCAACCGCGTGCTGGTCGAGATGGACGGCTTCGACCCGCTGAACAATGTCGTCGTCGTCGGCGCCACCAACCACGAAGACAACATCGACGAGGCGCTGCGCCGGCCGGGGCGCTTCGACATGCTGGTGCGCCTGGCCCTGCCGACCCTGCCCGACCGCCAACGCCTGTTCGAACTCTGCCTTGGCCGGGTCCAGCACGACGGTTCGGCCGATATG